>CAYMQW010000400.1:0-2532 GCA_964392595.1 uncultured Nitrospiraceae bacterium | reverse complement strand
GTTGGGGGCTGTTGGATGCAGGCTGATGCTTATTTCAGGGGTGAGTAGTTACCTTTAATATTAGGAACTGCTTCTTTTGGAGCACCTAACTTTTCAAAAATAGGGGTATCAATGGGACCAGGGGCAATCGCATTGACCCTAATCTTTCGATCGAGAAGTTCAGTCGACAGCGTTCTAGCCAGGCTTCGAACCGCTGCTTTCGTGGCAGCATACACATTCGTGGTCGGGAACCCTTTTTGGTCGGCGATAGAAGAATTGAAAATAACAGAAGCTCCATCATTCAAGAGAGGTAATGCTGTTTGAACGTTAAAAAATAGGCCTTTGAAATTGACGTTGACCATCTCATCAAAGATGGCTTCATCAATGGAGGTAAACGGGACAAATGTCGCAACTCCCGCATTGAGAAAAAGCACATCGATCTTGCCCACCTTTTCCTTTACCTCTTGATATAATGTTTGAATAGCATTCAGGTTACCCGTATCGGATACCATCCCTGTACTGTCCCCACCAATCTCCTTCACCGCAGTCTCTACCGCTTCCTTCCTGCGCCCGGTAATCACCACCGTGGCACCTTCTGCTTGAAATAACTTGGCCGTTGCCAAACCAATTCCGCTGTTTCCACCGGTAATGACAGCCACTTTTCCATTGAGCCTGTTAGCCATAATATGATTCCTCCTTTAGGTTTAAAGAGAACGTTCGTTCCCATATTGGGAAAATTTTTTTAGTGTTTAACTGTAGAAAGCACCGTTTCGACAACCCTCTTCAATTCCTTTTTTGATGAGGAGGATTGTCCCATCACCATGAGCCCTTCCAGGAAGCACATGAGATACTTGGCAAGCATCTTACAATTTTTATCCTTGGGGATTTCACCCTGTTCCTGGGCAGATTGAAGGCATTCATAAAATGCCTTCTCCGTAAGAGTAAGAAAGAATTGAACCTTTTTCTGGGCATCCTCATTCAGCAATTCCTTTTCAACGGCTGATTTAATGAGCAAACATCCATTAAATTTACTTGAGGCCACATAGTCCACCCGGTTATAAAAAAAGTTTTCCATGTTTTGAAACCCTAGAGGCTTCCGCTTCAATAACCCACCGACATCTTTAGTCGTTTCATGCACGAAATGATTAATACATTCGAGGAAAAGGCCATCCTTTCCTCCGAATTCTTCATACATGCTGCGGCGATGAAGCCTGGTCGCTTCCACAAGTCCATTCATCGACGTACCTTCATACCCATTCTCCCAAAATAATTGGGTAGCCGCCTCGAGGACTTCTTCCCTCACATACTCTTTATGTCTCGCCATACCGCCTCCGAAGATAACCATAATTCTAGAACACTCGTTCTTAAATGTCAAATTCTCTGTGACTCCGCCATACGAAAGATAGTTTGACCTAACCCATTCCGCCAATCCCTCTCCACTGTTTGTGGTTGACTTTGATTTAAATTTAAACTATATATGTATATACCAATGGATAATTATGATTTAAAAAATGATCCCCACCTGAAAATCTTGCGGCCACTTGTGGAGGCGTCTCGGGCTATTTTTGAAGTGGGCGACCGGCACATTCGATCGATGGGGCTGACACCTCCCCAATTTTCTGTCATTGCAGAATTGGGCAGCACTGAAGGGATGACCGCTGTCGAGTTAGCCTCATCAACCTTGCATGCAAAAGCCAGTTTGACGGGAATTATTGATCGTTTGGAAGAAAAGGGCTTGGTGGAGCGTCACCCAATTCCCGGCGATCGTCGAGCCATGAATATTCGCCTCACAAAAAAAGGGGAGGCTAAGCATCGGAAATGCTTTCCGGACCAAGCAAATTTTATGCGTCCGTATTTTGAACGAGCCCTCACCAAAAAAGAGATCACCCTATTACAAGATATGCTCAATCGGTTACGGAACAGTTGTCAGAAAGAACAATAGAAGAATCGATGGACCAAAATAGCCATTTTATTTCGCGGTCATGTGCCCATGTCCGGATCAAGGATTGCTGGCGCGTAAGGCAAAAGTGTGGAAAAGCGACTCAATGGCCAAGGCTTTCAGGTAGTGTAACAACCATCAACGAATTCACTTTTAAAAGGTATAGCCATGACACAAACATCTACTCCCTCACCTCAATTGTTTTTTGAAACGGCCTTCGCCATTCAACGGACAGAGGCCATCAAAGCTGCCATTGATCTCGAAGTTTTTACAGCAATTAAGGAAAAGAACGACACACCAGCCTTGTTAGCCAAGCGTTGTCAGGCATCGGAGCGTGGCCTGCGGATGCTGGTTGACTACTTAGTCATGCTTGGTTTTCTTACTAAAACTGGAACTGCCTACCATCTGACTCAAGATTCCGAGCTATTTTTAGTGAACACTTCTCCAGCCTATGTGGGCGGAACATTAGAATTCATACTGGCCCCTCCGATGTATGACGGCTTTCGGCAACTCACCGCAGCCATTCGCAAAGGTGGAACGGCTCTGGATGACAAAGGCACTACTGCTACTGACCATCCAGAATGGGTCACCTTCGCACGCGCGATGGTTCCGAT
>CAYMQW010000399.1:0-2536 GCA_964392595.1 uncultured Nitrospiraceae bacterium | reverse complement strand
CCGCCAGCGGCGTTCTCGGCCCTTTGTCGTGCTCACGTACTCCGCGTACGCTCCGCGCGCCAAAGGGCCTGCGGCCTTGCTGGACAGCCTTTTTGAACACCCCCTCTCGCTCTTGAGAATTTATGGAATTCATCAAATAATCCTAGCCATGGAAGAGTTATAAATTATTCAATAGTCCCTAACATAGCCGTGGCTGCCGGTTTCGGGAACCCACGTGGCTCCAGTTGCCCATCCTGTAATGCATAGATTCGATCAGCCACACGAGCGGCGGTTTCAGAATGTGTCACGAGAATGACCGTTTGCCAGGCTCTTTTGGCTATTCGATGAAGCAATTCCACGATATTGGCGCCCTGATGAGAATCGAGATTTCCCGTTGGTTCATCGGCCAAGAGAACCCGAGGTTGATGAACCACGGCCCGAGCAATGGCCACCCGTTGCTGTTCACCACCCGAGAGCTCGCTGGGTCGATGGGTGCGCCGATTTTCAAGGCCTACCATTTCCAACACTTCAGCGACTCGTTGACGAATGACCTTCGAGGATTGTCCCTTGAACTGCAAGGGCAACCCTACATTTTCAGCAGCGGTCATGCCCGGCACCAAGTGAAAGGACTGAAAGACCATCCCAATCCACTCCCGTCGCCGTCGCGTCCACTCTGCGTCAGAAAACCCGCTCGCGGGTTGATCATCCAGAAAAATTTCCCCAGATGAAATGGAGTCCAACCCGGCAATCACATTCAAGAGCGTACTCTTTCCGCTCCCGCTAGGCCCCATCACCGCACAGAACTCTCCGTCGGCAATGTGGACTGTCGCATCGTTAAGAGCCTGAATCACCACAGCGCCACGACGATATTCCTTGCAGACATGCTCTAACCGTACCACGATTTTTGTTACTCCTTACCCTGAGACATTGCCTGGCACCCACTCCCCAGTTCGTATACCACACACTGAGTTAACCGTCCAAATTTCCGACATATTGGCTTGACGCCATTTGGGGCTTTTTCTAAAGTGACTTTCAATTCAACCTGAGGATAGAATCCCAAATATGTTGACTCCCTCTCACCTGCTTCATCGCGTTCTTCATACACTTCTTCCGATGAATTGTATTAGTTGCAAAGAAACATTGTTCGATAATGCTGTTCCCTACATTTGTCCATCGTGCTGGGAAACCATTTGCGTTCTGCCTGAGCCAAAATGCCCTCGTTGCCACATTCCTTTTTCCTCGTCTTCAACACTCACACACAGTCCACAACATCTCTGTGGGCGGTGTCGGCACCGAGCGCCAGCGTACACCAAAGCCTGCACACCCTACGCGTATCAGGGCGTACTCAAAGATGCCATCAGCCAATTCAAGTATCACGGCAAAGTACGATTGGCGAAGCCACTGGCCCAGCTCATGGCGTCGGCGTGGAACCTACCGCGTGATCTTGACGGAATCATTGCCGTGCCCCTTCACCCCATGCGTCTGAGAGAACGGGAATATAATCAATCGCTCTTGTTGGCTGACCGTCTGAGCCAACACCTTGGAATGCCCGTCATGTGGAATGTGTTGGTTCGCACTCAACACACCGTCCCTCAAACGACTTTGAAACGATCGGCCAGGCTTAAAAACCTGCGGAAGTCCTTTGCCGTCATCCATCCTGATGCGGTTTCTGGCAAAAAGATCTTACTTGTAGATGATGTCTTTACCACCGGAACAACTATCAACGAATGCGCAAAAACTCTACGGAAATCCGGCGCAGAAGCGGTATACGTCGAAACATTAGCTCGAATGATCTGAAAAACGATTGGAGTTGAATTCAAAATTAAAAGTATTACTTGACATTACTAGGTAATTTTCCTAACCTTCACCTAGGTATTTGTTCCGAATAACCATCAACAAGTTGAGAAATAATAGACGATGTTCGCAGGACAATATCATTGTAAATTAGACGAGAAGGGTCGATTCATTCTCCCAAGCCCGCTTCGGGAGCAACTGGAAGCAGATGGCGAGCGAGTCATTTTTGTCAAGGGACAAGACCAGCCCCTCTCAGCCTACTCCGTGAAAGAATGGGAATCCGTCCTCACGCGAGCAAAAAGCACCTTTGATGAAGATCAAAGCCGCCTGTTCATGCATTTCGTGGTGTCGGAAGCCGCCTCCTCGGATATCGACAAAACCGGACGTATTCTCATTCCCGGCAAACTCCGAAAAACCATCCCCATAGAAGATGACTTAGAGATTGTCTTAGTTGGGATGTATCACCGATTGGAGATTTGGAATCCTTCGGAATGGCGACGCTATCTCATTCAACACGATGAGCAATTCGAGAACAATCTCGGGAAAATGCTGGACCTTCTCTAACCAACTCCAAAAGCCCGTGGCGGCACCCCGACCCTCGTTACAGAAAAAACGTCAGAACCCGAACAGTCCCGTCGATCTTCGATCGACAACTGCATCGGTGAATCTTACCCCCACACGATTTGCCTTCGAGCTCCCTCTTCCTCCCAGCATTAACAGCCAATATGCCACAGTCAATGGGCGACGTGTTCTGTCATCAACC
>CAYMQW010000398.1:0-2536 GCA_964392595.1 uncultured Nitrospiraceae bacterium | reverse complement strand
CTCGTTCAAAGATGGCCCGAAGATTGGATGCGAGATTGGTCAAGTTATTTTCTCGCGGGTCCTTACCACTTTGAACCACTCCTTCATACGGTTGATCCGGGTGTTTTGCCACGGTTTTTAATCCTGTTCACTCAAAGTCCGTCACGGGCCCATTTCGTTCATAGATGGGCCACAAGCTGATTAACCGGAACCGAATTCCTGTCCCGTTTTCAGCCACTAACCGTCCAGACTGTTGAAGGAATTGAGCAGGAAGGGGAAGGGCATTTTTTTGTTCCCACGCCTCGTCTGCACTCACGATTCCTTTTTCATGAAGGCGATTGACAATGAAGGTCGAATAAATCGTTCGATCGGCTTTGATGATTGAATCATGCCTATCCGGTTGTTACCCTCCATAATCGAGCGTATGATATCCGCGCCATGCTCATGGACATTCATTAACGCGACGATCTTCCGTTCCCTCACTCTCTTCCAGCGTTCCAGCGGTTTTTCCCGGATGACAACGCCTGCGCCCGTTCCCTGCTGAAACGGCGTTGGCTCCCTGGATTCGTCTGCCCGTCTTGCGCGTCGGTGGGCGATCCCCTGCGCGGTCCACGTCGTCCCAGTGTCCTTGGATGCCGCCCCTGCCGGCGAAACACAGGATTGACGGTGGGAAGGGTGATGGCACGTTCGCCTACGTCGCTGCAAGTCTGGTTCTGGGCTGCCTATTGGGTGACCAGTCAGACGCCAGGCGTGCCTGCCGTGCCGTTTCAGCGGAAACGGGGCCTCTCCCGTTACTACGCGACCGCCTTCCAGATTCTCCATCAGCTCCGCGCCGGCATGGTGCGCCCAGATCAGGATCAGATAGGCGGCCATGCCGGCGAGTACTCACGTACTAGGAGTACGCTCCACGCGCCAAAGAGCCTGCAGCCTTGCCTGTGGAAGGGCGCGTCTTGGGAGCGCTTGGGTTGGGCGGGTCGGACAACGGGCCTTTTTGAAGGGTTCACCAATTAATCAAAAGTTATTGGTCTTATAGAATTTTTAAATTTTTCAACAGTTCCGGCAAGGTGATTGAAGTAAGCTTGCCTAATTTCTTACCAACAACATCCGCACATTACCCTCTCGCAACTGGTGATCGAGTTTTTCTTTCTTCACCTCGTCCGAAAACATCAGATAATAATATTGTGTGTATTGAGTGAGTGTATTTCCGCTAGCAGCCTGTCCAAGATTAGGCCGTGATTCTTGTTCCTGAATTCACAAAACTATTCGGTTCACAAGATCTTTGCTTAGGTTTAAAATACCCTATTGAGTTTAATGGTTGCACCCGATAAGAATAAAGCACCTCGTATCAATAAGTATGATTAGCCGATAAAACCAATTGTGTTAAGGCCGAAATATTTTAGCGTTCAATTCAGAGGCTACGAAAATAGCTTTTTTAAAACATCTCCACACCTACTACGCTGAAGGAGACTAACACATGGTTGTACTGATCGTTGAAGATAGCCCTCTTATGGCCAAAGTGTTAGAAGAGATCCTTGGCCACGCTGGCCATGGTTGCATTTCTGTCAATAATGGCAAGGACGCTATCACATGCCTTGAAGCGGATCCGACAATTGACCTGATTCTCTCTGACATTGAAATGCCTGAAATGGACGGTTTGACACTCTTAAAAGAAGTTCGTGGGCGTGTGGAGTGGTCGAAGATTCCTTTCATCATCACGGCTGGGGAACAAGACCCCGGCCTCATAGTGAAAGCGACAAAACTTGGGTGCGATTATTACATTATCAAACCACCTAATGAGATTCAGGTTCTCCGAAAGGTGAGGGAGGCTGTGGGGGAAGAAATCCCCGTCCTCTTAAAAGATTCCGTGGCCATGAACCGATATGGACTCACCGCAAGCACGTATACTGAACTTATCAAAGCGTTTGCTCTAGAAGTCGAAGAAATTATTCACATGGTCGAAGACAAGATGGAATGCAGTGAGTTCGCTGCAGGAGTGCAACTGGTTTTACAGATTCAAGAAAGTGCGGCGCTGTTAGGCGCGGAAAGAATTTCACAGCACTTTTCTTCACTGCCCAAAGACACCCAAAATGAGGAAGCGGGAAAATTGCTTTCCCTTCTTCCTTTCTTTTTACGAGAGCTCAAGCTCTTGAGGAAGTCTTTACAGATACGGTCAAGCCCAGCTCTTCAGACATAGATTCAAGAAGTAGGGTCCCAAGGTTTCTTCTCAAGAAATGGCTCAACGGGTCGCATTTGAAGAGGTAGGGTATTCTGTAAAGAGTTAGTTCGGCGCGCCAAGCCTACTCCGCCGAAGTAGCCTTTGGCTACGAAGGCCGGGAAGCCCTGCGGCCTTGCTGGACGGCCTTTTTCAATCTTCCCGTTTTCATCGAATAGCCCAACTCTTCGCTTCAAACGATCAAAACATCTGGCTCCAGCCTGCGCACCTTCGTCATGATCGATAATCTCGGACCAGGTCCTCGGGAGGTATGGCCTGCTAACAATTTTGGGTCTTCTCCCAAACGAGTGGGGAAATTGGGGCGAGTAATTTCCTGAAAGGCTC
>CAYMQW010000397.1:0-2551 GCA_964392595.1 uncultured Nitrospiraceae bacterium | reverse complement strand
GAGGAGCAGCAGCACATTGCCGATAACAAAATCAGTAAATGGACGCTGTACCAGAAAGCCATAATTGATTCCGGGCTTTATAAAAAACATCGAGGTATCATTGCAAGCCTCCTTCGTTCACAAAACGCTACGGATATTCCTGAAGTCCAACGCTACCTACAAGAACCATTTATGAATACTGAACCTTTCATCAAACGTTAAAATGTGTGCGAATTAAGCAACACAGTATTGATTTTTCACATCATTCTCGTATACTACTGTTTTAAATTTTCAATAATTTCAATTAGTTATTAATTTTTATTTGCGAAAATAAATGGCCTGTTTTTTGCATATAAATAATGGACTCTGAAATTCCGACTAGAGGAGCTATGCACGTGCAGAGGACATTGAGACAAAATATTTCACTAGAGGGCATCGGTTTACATTCTGGGAGACCCTCCAAGGTGACACTGGCGCCCGCCCCGGTGGACTCAGGGCTCGTATTTAGGAGAAAGACCAACGGACACATTGAAACATGCCAAGCCTCTATTCGAAACCTTCGCCCCATGGAACTCTGTACAACCATTGGATCCAACGGCTTTCAAATTCAAACGACCGAACATGTTCTCTCCGCTCTTTGGGGGATGCATATTGATAATGCGTACATTGATATCGATTCAGAAGAAGTCCCTGCCATGGATGGGAGTGCAGCACCATTTGTTGAGATGATTCATGCGGCAGGTATGGTTTCCCAGAAACGCCCACGGACATTCCTCAAAATCCTCAAGCCCTTGCACGTTGGGGATCATCGCCGTGGGGTGTCTATTCTCCCATCGACCACCCCAAAAATTACCTACTCCATTGATTACGAACACATGATGATCCAACAACAGACATATGAGTACGAATGGTCGCCTCAAGCCTTCCAAGACACGATTTCCGAGGCCAGAACGTTCGCCTTTTCACACGAAGTTGAAGCATTATGGGCAAGAGGGCTTGGGCAAGGTGGAACACTGGATAACACTATCGTGTTTTCAGAATCAGGCCTTCTCAATGACCAAGGGCTTCGATTTCCGGATGAATGCGTTCGACACAAAGTGCTGGATCTTATTGGGGATTTGGCCTTGTTGGGAGTTCCAGTCATCGGACATGTATTTGCGGATCGTTCCGGACATTTTTTACATAATCAATTAGTTCAAATGATTCTTGATAATCCTGACACCTGGATCCTCGTCGGATCGCAAGGCACCGAGTTGACACCCTTATCCAACGGTTCTTCGAATGGAAAGAACACCACCCACACTGTCACCCTTTCTGCTGACTCCGCTGCCTGATCCGCCAATCAGGGAAAACACCATCTTCCCCATCTCAGCCATAAACAGCTACACTAAATTCAAAAATTTAGAATTCCCCTTTTCTCGATTGCCTAAGTTTCAATAAGACGAATCCCGTTACATTGCACTCAGACATACCACATGTTAGGGTCCGAGCCGTGACAGGGATGAATAGCCTTCGGCTTCCCATTTCACCTCCTTGCTTCTCGTTCTCCTCACGACGTCCCCCACTTACGCCATCAGTCCGATTTCAAATGACCCACAAGGTTTCGAAGGCATCAAATGGGAAACGGCTCTTCACACCCTCAGACATCTTTCCCTCATTGATTCTGATGACCGAATCCAATCATATCAATTTTCAAAAGACACCTTACGATTCGTGAATACGCATGTTGAATCTCTGCGCCTGCTGACGATCGACGGAAAATTTGCAAGGGTCATGTTGCTACCAAGGCGAGGACTCGCATCAGGCCATCATGATGTACCTCACGAGGCAATATGGCCATAAAATACGAAGGCCAGGGTCCATGGTGCGTGGGTTAACCCAGGAAAATACTTGGCGAGGGGACGAAACCGAAGCCAATCTCAATTACAGAGACCATGGAGAACGGGGATTCCTGATGATTCAAAGCCGATTTTTGGCGCCTCGATTTTTAGACAGGACCTCGGACCATGGTCATTGACGAGCCTCACCAAAAGCCATCTGCCACCTAATTCAGAATTCAATTTTTTCTCGTGCCTCAAAAAAATTTTTGGCCATCACTTCAATGATACCCCATTGACAAAGGACAATCGAAAAATGGCGTTTCACCAATTTTCTAGGACTCCATTGTGCCTATGGAAAAATCGTGATCCGTCTCAAGCCGGCAAAAACCCGAATTGACGAGGCTGGTCCAGAAAGTACACCATGCCCCATCATTCTCGCCACCACCTGAACTTGTTATGAATATTCCTGCAGATGCACTTACTATAAATTCTCAGTGTCATGTCACCACTGAGTTTGTAGGACAGGGTCGCCATAAAGTAGTGGCTCTTCTCCTAAACGAGTGGGTAATTTCTGGCTTTTTTTTATTCCCCTCCTTTGTAAGGAGCGGTAGGGGAAGTAGAGGGTCACGATAGCCGCTCCGTTCGCTCTTCGAGTGCCCCATCCAGATTTCTTAGCACGGCAGCAGCCTGCTGGAGAAGGCGGTCCTGGCATTCAGCCCGCCTGTGGGTTGCTCATTGTCACGGGCTCTACC
>CAYMQW010000396.1:0-2563 GCA_964392595.1 uncultured Nitrospiraceae bacterium | reverse complement strand
GGCGACATCTCTCGCAAATGATTCACCGCTTTGAGCATCCGATCAATTGTATAGTCCACTTCTTCTTCGGTGGTAAATCTTCCGATCCCAAACCGAATAGACGAATGCGCTAAATCCGAACCCACACCAAGCGCCCGAAGTACATAAGACGGTTCGAGTGTCGCAGAAGTACAAGCCGAGCCAGAGGAAAGAGCAATTTCCTTCACCCCCATCAGCAATGCCTCGCCTTCAACGTAGGCAAAACTAATATTCAAATTCCCTGGCAACCGTTCTGTAGGATGCCCATTCAGGTAGACTTCTTCCATCACCCCCATAATGCCGGCCTTCAGTCGATCGCGCAGAGCCATCATTCGAACGGACTCTGTGGCCATTTCTTGGTCACACAACTCCGCGGCTTTCCCAAAACCAACAATCATTGGAACCGGGAGTGTCCCTGATCGCATGCCCCGCTCATGTCCACCGCCATCCTGCATCGGCACTAACCGAACTCGAGGGGCTTTACGTCTCACATACAATGCCCCAATGCCTTTTGGCCCATAAATCTTATGTGCCGAAAATGACATCAGATCGACGCCTAATGCTTGGACATCCACCGGGATTTTCCCCACGCCTTGGGTCGCATCACAATGGAACAACACACCTTTTTCTTTTGCAATCTTGCCAATTTCTTGAATGGGATTGATGGTACCAATCTCGTTATTCGCTAACATGATCGAAATCAAAATTGTCTTATCCGTGATGGCATTGCGCACATCATCAGGATTCACCATGCCAGCCTTATCCACCGCAAGATAGGTGACCTTGACACCTTTTTTCTCGAGCGATTTGGCTGGATCAAGCACCGCGCGATGTTCCGTCGAGCTAGTGATAATGTGATCACCTTTTTCGCGATACATCTCCACCACACCTTTCAGCGCCAAGTTATCGGATTCCGTCGCACCACTGGTAAAAATAATTTCCTTGGAATCCGCATTGATCAGCTTGGCAATTTGCTTACGTGCGGTGTCTACCCCTTCTTCAGCATCCCAACCAAACGAATGGTTGCGACTTGCTGAATTGCCAAACTTTTCGGTGAAATACGGGAGCATCGCATCCACCACGCGAGGATCGCAGGGCGTGGTCGAATGGTTGTCCATATAAATGGGTAACTTCATGAGTGCACTCCTTCTGGCTTTAAAGATTCGACGATGATTAAAGGCGATTCGTCCAGCAGCATATCTTCAATCGACATGCTGTTAAGCAATTTATGAATGCTGTCTTGAATTTTGAGCAAGGGTGTTCGAATATTACAACGATCCAGTTGGTCGCACCACGACTGATCTTTTTCATGGTAACAATCGGTGATGCCTAAAGGCCCTTCGATGGCCTCTAAAACTTGAGCGACGGAAATGTCTTTGGGGTCTCGTCCCAACACATACCCACCCTTGGGCCCATTATGGTGACTTTCAATGATTTGATTCCGTGCCAAGGTTTGCAGAACTTTCGCGAGCAGCTCAACAGGCATGAAGTGTTCTTCCGCGATTTCCTTGGTATTCACCACACGGGGTTGCAACTCCACACTGCCTTGAACAGATGCCATGTATTGCAAGGCCAATAATGCGTAATCTGCCTTTTTTGAGAACTTCAGCACATGAACCTCTCCACGCTAATCAATCACAGATGAAAAAAGTCTCCGACCAAAACCATCGGAACAAATACTACCATTGACATTCTCGTCTAGTCAAGAGTAATTTAGTCGGAGATAACATCGGTCGTCGATTGCATACACTTAACACAATTTAACACAATATATTGAAAAATAACATAAAATTTATCAATAAATACTAATGGACCATGAAAAATAGTGGACCATGAGCTAAGAATAGGAGGAGAACCAGATGGGTGGGAGCAATCCTTATATAGAGCAAATTGAAGCAAAAGCCGCGACACAATCATTCACCGTCACGATCAAAACACCAGGTGAAAATGTGGTAGTCGAGGTTGATCCAAGTAAAATTCCCTATGGCCCAACCGGCCAACCTGGGAGCATTCTGGATATTGCCATGGGGGCAGCAGGCCTGGATGTGGAACATGCGTGCGGAGGCGTATGCGCGTGTTCAACCTGTCACGTCATCGTAAAAGAAGGACTTGAAACCTGTAACGAAGCCACAGATGACGAATTAGACCAATTGGACGAAGCTCCGTCCCTCACGCTGCAATCTCGATTGGCTTGCCAATGCGTGCCCGACGGGACCCAGAACCTTGTAGTGGAAGTCCCGGAATGGAATAAGAACTTGGTTAAGGAAAGTCATTAAACTTTCTTCCCCTCCTCCGTCCGCCCCATTCAGAAAATGAACGCGAATGCTGGCTTTCTATTGTATTTTCTGTCGGCCAACTACCCATGGGAATGGGGTCAGGAAATGGGGTCCCATATTCTAAAAGAAGTGCACTGCCGTATCCTAAGTAATCAGGAGGTGGTGTCTGACAAAGAGCTACAGGCATTTAGATCGCAAAGAATGAACCTTAATCTATTTTGGTGGCGGAGAGAGAACCTTAGGGTTCGCGCAAGAATAACTTCCTATGT
>CAYMQW010000395.1:0-2596 GCA_964392595.1 uncultured Nitrospiraceae bacterium | reverse complement strand
GCTATTGCTTTAAATTTGACTACACGCCACCACAATTCTTTGTTTCCGCTTGGAATGCATCCAGAATCATCCGCAGAAAATTTAGAATCTCAAAGACAGGAATTTGGCCAACCACACGCCATGTGAAAATACCGCGCGGCCTTTCCGACGGCGTATTGTCGTAATACAGGACGGCTCATTGACGGGGATTATTGCAGGATATCACCTGCCGACTGGCATCAAGCCTTCTATTGTAATGACAGCTATATTAGACGCGTTTGCATCATGTAACACGCCATCACGACTTTTTATGAACACAGACAAACTGATTTTTTAAAATTCCTCACTTTCGTGAAAATAGGCTTTTTCGTCCAAGCGATTCATGTTCCGCCATTTTTTACAAGCTGGAATCAAGCCTTCTATTTTCGTGACCGACTATTCTATTGCATAACCTTATAGCGTTTGTAATAAAATGAAAATTGCATCCCAAGTTCCCAACCCTCCTGTAGCTGCGCCATCTTATGTCGCCGCTTTGATTACCACGAGATGTTGTAACTATATGAGGACGTTCATTCATTTTGCTTCAGGCTCTACAAGAATATTTTTCAATTCCGCCTATCACCAAGAATTTCAGTTCTAAGAGAAGCCTCCATGGTCAGTCATCTGCAGCAAATTCTCAATCGCGCTCACCCCAATGGAGGATTCCGCACTCACGATAATGGCAAAGAACGAGTTGACTCAACCGCCTGGGCGACCATCATTCTGAGTCACTTTCACCCTGATTTATCTCTTCTTGCCCAATCGCGTGATTATTTGACAGCGTTCCAGTTGAAAGATGGCCGAGTGAGCCTCGCATCTGATCATCCGAACGCATTCTGGCCTACTCCTTTAGCGATCCTGGCATGGCAAGATTCACAAGATCATCGATCACACCATACCCAAGCAATTCAATTTCTCCTCCACATCTCGGGAAAACACTGGAAGAAAACACCACAACAGGTGTATGGTCATGATCCTTCTCTGAGGGGGTGGCCATGGATTGAGCATACACATTCTTGGGTGGAAATTACCGCGATCTCGATGATCGCTCTTCATCGAGCAGGGCATGCCAATCACCCTCGTATGGAAGAAGCGACACACATGCTACTTGATCGACAATTACCTCACGGCGGATGGAATTATGGGAACACCAGCGTCTTTGATCAAGAACTCTATCCTTCCCCCGAAGATACTGGCGCCGCACTTTCCGCTCTTTCCGAAAGAGTTCCTGAAAGTCGCATCAAGAAAAGCCTGGACTATCTCCTCTCAGAATCACCACGCCTTCGGACCCCGATTGCTCTCGGCTGGAGCCTTTTAGGACTCAATGCATGGGGAAAAGGTCCACGTCAAACCAAACTGTGGATTGAGGAAACCTTTAACCGGGGAAAACGGTACGGAAGCTATGACACCGCATCTCTCTGTCTATTGCTAGCACCTTTGATTGCACCCAATGGTCTCCAACAACTTTCTTCTGAACATTCTGCCCAATCCACAGCGACACAAGAGGTTGTTGGTCCGATGCAGGAAGTTTGAGTATGCCAGATCATTCAGAAATGCATAGTGGTTGGACTAGACGTGAAATTCTTCGCACTTCTCTTGCTGGAGGGTTGGTAGCAGCTTCAGGATTGACCCTGGCTCAGTGGTTCAAACGACCACAACTTCATGCTCAAACCTTCATTGCTCGCGCGTCCAGTTACACTGCAGACATTCGCACGATCATCACAATCGGCTTACAGGAGCTTGGCGTTTCTTCCGCTGAAATCAAAGGAAAGCGGATTTTGCTCAAGCCCAACCTCGTTGAGACCCACAAGGGTTCCAGCCATATCAATACCCACCCTTTGGTTGTCCGTGGAGCCGTTGAAGCGTTCTTCTCGCTCGGAGCCAGTCAGGTTTTTGTAGGAGAAGGGCCAGGACACCGTCGCGACACGCTTGATGTATTGGAGACATCCGGATTAGGAGACGTTCTGTACGAAGATCATATTCCCTTTGTGAACCTGAACTATGAGGATGGAGTCTTCCTGCCGAATCAAGGTAAAAACACCAATTTAGCCACATTGACCTTCCCAAAGATTTTTCAATCAATGGATTGGATTGTGTCTCTTGCCAAAATGAAAACCCATCATTGGGCGGGCGCCACCTTGTCGATGAAAAACTTATTTGGGGTCATGCCAGGGATATATTATGGGTGGCCCAAAAATGTATTGCATCATGCGGGCATTCCAGATTCCATTCTGGACATTACCGCGACGCTCAAACCTCACTTTGCAATCGTCGACGGTATCATGGGCATGGAGGGAGACGGACCCATCATGGGGACGCCCAAACAAGCAGGCGTTCTTGTCATGGGTCGAAACCTGCCAGCTGTCGATGCAACCTGTTGTCGAATCATGGGGATCGACCCACATAAAATTGCATATCTCCAAAAAGCAGACAACTGGCTTGGCCCCATTGATGAGGCGTACATCAAACAGCGGGGGGAACGGATTCTCACTGTACGGACCCCCTTTGCGCTGCTCCCAACTATCGGTTCGCCGGACCTAGAATTTGGATTAGTGCAGGTTTATACAGGAAACGGTAA
>CAYMQW010000394.1:0-2602 GCA_964392595.1 uncultured Nitrospiraceae bacterium | reverse complement strand
TCGAGTTTGTCTCAATCGTTCCGTCCAAATCCGCCCCAAACCTTGGCGCGATATTGATCAAGTTATTTTCTCGCGGGTCCTAACCCAAACAGTGGTCGTGTTCTTTCAGGGGCAAGTGGATTACAAATCTTACGATGATTGCTTTGAACCCAGCACGCTAGAAGCCCGTCACGATTATGGTTCCCGCCTGTTAGTAGCCCTTAGCTGGACTCCCCTGGAATGGGTCACGGTGAATGTCACAGCCACCATCGCACGGAATGAGTCCACCATCAGTACGCTGCGGTACCCGAATTTCCTGCTGTCCCCTTCATTGCGGATACTCTTTCGGTTTTAGGTGATCACAGCCAACAGGCAACCGCCTTCCTTCAAGACCAAGAATTTATCTTCCCCTCCCCCTCCTTGCAAAAGAGGGGAGCGGTTAGGTAATCCCGCATCAAGTTTTTACACAAACTTTCTGGAAGGATCGAACTTACTTTTCTCTTGATCTCCACGTTTAACTTCTTCGACCCTGGCAGGTATCCTTCCGCGATCAATTATCCAACTATGGGATAGGAGTTCCGTGCAGTGAGAAATTCCAAGAGCTTCATCTGCTTGTTGTCGTTGGTGTTTTTCAGTGGTTGTGCCACAAGCCAATAGGTGAAAGACGTGACCCCTTCAGGGTTTTAGGAGATTATTCTCAATTGAAGCCTGGGGGTTCTGATGAAGTGGCGTTGATCTATCGTAATCCCAATGCGAACCTAGGGAGCTAGGATAAGTTCATGATCGATGATGTGGCCATTTGGTACAGCGAGGAAGAGTCACTGCGAGATATCCCTGAAGACGAATTGAAACACCTAGCGCTGCTTCTCAAAGTACGCATCATTGAAGCGTAAAAAAATGAAGGGCTGACTCGGGTCAAAAAACCTGGCCCTGGCGTGATGCGCATCCGAAGTGCCATCACGGATGCGAAAAAATCTAAACTGATTTTGGATGCCGTGACCAACATTGTTCCCTATGCTCGGGCATTTTCTGTGGCAAAACGGCTCATTCTCGGGACGCATTCATTTGTTGGAAGGCCCGGCATAGAAGGGGAGTTGTTGGACAGTCAGACTGGGGAACGGCTTGGAGCTATGGTTGATCGTCGTGCCGGAGGAAAACCCCTTGAAGGTTCTCTTAACTCTTGGGACGACGTGGAGCAACCTTTCAAGTTTTGGGCTGACCGGTTTGGTTATCGATTGTGTATGGCAAAGGGAAAGAAATATTGTGTGCCACCTGAATGAGTCTTCAATCAGGCTACCAGCTGAGGGGAAACCAAACACGGTTCCAGTACATTATCCCACCACTCTTCTTCAGACACCACCAATTCCCGGGGGGGCTGAGTGGTCTCATCGGTCAAGGCCACTCGAAGTTGTCCAGAACTGACCCCTGACACTTTTGTGAGATTGACTCCCCTCAGGTCGGCATCCAGCAAAATCGCTTGTTGGAAATTGGTTTTGGCCACATCGGCTGACATCAAGTCGGCTTGAAAAAAACTCGCATGTGTCAGGTTGGCCCGAGCCAGGTTAGTTCCTTGTAATACACACCGAGCCAGATTCGCTTTTTGAAGATTAGTGTATCTGAAATTGGCACGTTCTAGGTGCGCGCCTTCCAGGTTGGCCTTCCAGAGATTAGCACGTGCAAAATTGGCTTCGGTCAGAACCGCCTCACCTAACAGAGCAAAACTCAAGTCAGCGGCATTGAGGTTGGCATGAGCCAAATTCGCTTTTGCCAACGTGGCATTGATCATTTTGGCTCCGACGAGTGAAGCCTCACATAGGGTTGCGCCACCCATTTGCCCTAACCAGAGCTGTGCCTCATCGAAATTGGTTTCCCTAAGATTCGCTTTCACAAGCAGGGCTTGGTCTAGATTGATGGCTCGGCACTGTGCTTCCGAGAGGTTCCCGCCGCTGAGATTGGCCCGTGCCAGATTGGCATGGCTCAAGTCCGCCCCCTGAAGGTCTGCGTCAATGAGTAGGGCCCCTTCAAGGTTCACGCCAACGAGTCTCATTCCACGTAATGGAGCCTGATTCAGATCAACTTGGACGTCAGGGTATTCCGCGCGCCAGGCATTCCACGTTGAGGCCCCTTGCTTCAGAATGGTGAGTTGTTCAATGTTGGCCATGGCAAATTGGTGGGGTAAAAAATTTGCTTTTCCTGCTACATACTACTCTCGGAAGGTTCACCATGACCTTGCTAAGATGAATCAATATGAAAAAAGGAATCTGGAACTCCAGTGTCTTCCAATGTCTGTAGCCTATTCTCACTTCACATTTTGGGCAAACCTCATGCCACTGATCTTGACCTACGGTACGTTAGAAATCCCTGAAGTCTTGGAGGCAGTGACCAGAAACGGCTTTTTTGCGCCCAACTGCCGTTTTTAGAATGAAATGGGAAGAATACTCCGGGAGGATAGGCCCCTCTTTTCTCCTTCCTGTAGGGTCTCGAAAATCATAGAGCTTACTCGGAAAGAGAAAATAAATTCCTGTTGGATATACAAGTTGAAGCATTGGTATGCCAATGTAGTGTAACTCTCTTTGTAACTACTCAGGTCAATTTTCTCTAGCCTGTTTTTCGCTGGACTAAC
>CAYMQW010000393.1:0-2619 GCA_964392595.1 uncultured Nitrospiraceae bacterium | reverse complement strand
GACGCGAATCATTGAGCCGCGAATGTGACGAACTATCACGCCTTCCTTCAGCAGACGATTGAAAATGTCATGACCATCCCGACCGGTATCAAAATATAAAAAGTTGGCTTGGCTTGGGATCGGTTTGACCCCGAGATCACGGAGCTCTGATTCAACCACCGCCATTTCCGATTCATTGAGCACTCGGCTGGTGGCAACATGTTCGTCATCCTGTAACGCGGCCAGGGCGGCTTTTTGAGCGAGAGCATTCGTGTTAAAGGGATTTCGTACCCGGTGAAGGTAATCCACAATTTCGGGTGTGGTGATCGCATATCCAATGCGCAACCCGGCTAACCCGTAAATCTTGGAAAAGGTCCGAAGAACGGCAACATGCCGGTTCTCTCTGACATACTGAATAGTATCCGGATAATGCGGGTGCCGCACATATTCATAATAGGCTTCATCAAAGACCACAATGACATGATCTGGGACCTCCGCCATAAATGCGGCAACTTCGTCTTTGGAGATCATGGTCCCAGTAGGGTTATTGGGATTGCACAGAAACACTAATCGCGTTCGATCCGTGATGGCCTTAGCCATGGCGGGCAAATTATGACACCACTCTTTTAAGGGCACTTCTTTGATGACCCCATGCCCACCCGTGACGGCAAGTTTGTACATCACAAACGTGTGATCCGCCATCACGGCTTCGTCACCAGGAGCCACAAAGGCTTTGACTAAGAGGCTAATGATTTCATCCGAACCATTTCCTACAATGATTTGGTTCAAGGAAACTTTGAGCCGATCGGCTAACGCTCGGGTGAGATGGTGTGCCCCTCCATCGGGATAGAGGTGCAGGGTTCCCGCGCCTTTGCTCAACGCCGCAAGAGCCTTGGGAGAAGGACCAAGTGGATTCTCATTCGACGCCAACTTAACGGCTCCTCGAATGCCCAATTCCCGCTCCAATTCATCCAGGGGCTTCCCAGGTGAATACGGAACTAGTTTTGCAATGTCGGGATGAACGTGGAGGGACATTGTGTTGCTCGGGGTTAGTTGCTAGTCGCTAGTCGCTAGTGGAAGAAAGAGTTTCCAGCAACCAGCGACGTTTTTTCTTCCTTTAGGAATGCATAGGATAGGACCCAAGGATTTTTAAAAACAGACATCGAGGGGCAATTTCATCGACAGTTCGCCGAATTCGATCATCATTGATATGGCCTTCCACGTCCACGAAGAAAATATATTCCCAGGCTTTCCGCCGAGATGGTCGTGATTCAATCTTGGTCATATTAATGCCGTTTGAGGCAAAAGGTCGAAGCAAATCGTACAATGCGCCCGCCTTATCCTTGACCGACAGCATGATCGAGGTCTTATCTTTTCCCGTAGGCTCAGAGACATGTTTGCACAACACGAGGAATCGAGTGAAGTTGTTAATATTGTCTTCAATACGCGATTTCAAAATTTTCAAGCCATACATTTGGGATGCCAGTTCAGAGGCGATAGCTGCGGAATCCGGTTCGGCCACGCATTTTTCTGCGGCACCTGCCGTACTTGGCGTTTCCTGAATGGCAACGTTGGGGACATGGCTTTCCAACCAGTTCCGACATTGGGCCAACGCATGGGGATGTGAATACACGGTTTTGACCGAATCCACAGTGTCTGCTTTGGACATCAAGTGATGGGAAATCTCTTGTTGCACTTCCCCATAGATTATCAAGTTGGAGTCGATGAACATATCCAGGGTGTAATTGACGACCCCTTCCGTTGAATTCTCAATCGGAACCACCCCATAAAGAGCCCGCCCACGTTCGACTTCATCAAAGACTTCTTTAATCCCACTGACCGGAACATATTCAGCGGATTGGCCAAATTTCCCCAGGGCAGCCAGGTGCGTAAACGTAGCCGGAGGACCCAGGTACGCAACGGTCTGCATGCCTTCCAGGGAAAGAGAGGCCGACATGATTTCCCGATACACCGGGCGAATCGCGTCGTTGGGAAAGGGCCCGGTATTTAATTTCGTCAAACGGTCGACAATGGCTGCTTCACGCCCTTGGGTATGAAGAAGGGCATTGGGGTCAGCTTGCCGCTTGGCCTTGCCAATGGTGATGACATGATGAGACCGCTCATTGAGGAGCCGGAGGATCTCATCATCCAGCCGATCAATCTCAATGCGGGAATTATCGATGTTTTGTCGTTCTGACATATCAGAGCCTAAGGATGAGCAAAATCACGAAGAGCATACGCAGAAGGACCCATCTTTGCAAGAAAATCCCACTCTCATAAACGAGGATGCACCTCATTTTCTTAAACAAATTACCTCTTTCCGAACCAGCATGAAGAGCAAGGCCTGATTTGATTTCTTATAAAGGGAAAAGGAAGGAATTCCGTGAATGAGGAAAAGGGGTTCAGTGGAAACCTAGAAGCTCATCAGTCCACTCTCTTTCCGAAAACATCCTCCTCCTCTAGGCTTCCATTTGGTCAGTGCGCACTTTTTGGTAAGCACGTTCGATCTTCGACAAGGCTCAGGATAGGCTACGCAAGTTGCGCAGCCATCATGACCTTATATAGTCCTCTGGAGTTATTTGTAATGGCATTGTTAAATTAATATATATACGTTAATCTATCCTCTCATCTTTGTTATGG
>CAYMQW010000392.1:0-2625 GCA_964392595.1 uncultured Nitrospiraceae bacterium | reverse complement strand
CAAAATTCCGTACTCGAGAAAATGTTCAAACTCCCACATGAGGAGCGGCACATCAAACGACCGGGAGAACGCCACACATGCTTCTGCCGTTTCCGGTTGCATGCGAAGATGTATCTGAACAAGGGCATCAATAGCTTTCGGATACAGTTCTTGAATGACCGACTCGCCGCCTTCAGTACAGGCCTGAAACAGGGTCACATCACCGAAATCTTCCAAATAGAGAAGCCCCGCCACATCATCATAAAAATGAAGATTCGGGACCGAAACTCCAGCGTGAGCCAACGGTCGCAACACGTTCAGAAAAGGCAGCTCGGTGACCTCAGCCGCTGATCCACTCACCGCTTCTTCCGACGCCTTAAAGGCTTCCGGATCGGCAAGCTGCATCAAAATTAATGACGGGGCCAGACTCCCCTTTAAATGCAACCGAAAGTATCGGCGATTTGACGCATCGCCGGCCAACGACACCATGCTGGTCAATTCAGAAGGCACGCCCAACCTGGTACGCAACGTCGTCGCAACCAACACCGGATCAGGAGGAGGGGGAATCGAAACAACTTCAGCGCTCATAGGACCTGAGAGAAGATAACTTGGACAATATCGCGCCAAGATTTGGGTTGGATTTGGACGGCACGATTGAGGAACACCCGAGGCATCGCACAGCTATCTTGAGGGTGTTTCGATTGAGGCCCGTTCAAAGATGGCCCGAAGATTGGATGCAAGATGTCCAAGTTATTTTCTCTCAGGTCCTTGAGCCAACACGATGATCGGATTGAAGTGACTTTTGATAACCTTCGTTTCGCATGATCCCTTGATTAATGGCCATCAACTCAGGCTCACGATCTAACAGAGCCAAAATATCTGCCGCCAGGAAGGGAACATCTTCCTGGTACAAACGATGAAACACTTGCTCCAGAAAACGGAAATCCGATTCTTCATCAAGCGTCCATCGTTGATGCTCAAGGTTATAAAATCGCTCAAACTTTCCCAGGCGAAAGAGATCGGGGTGAGTATGTATGTAGGGCGTCACATGTTCACGCTCCGATGCCATCTCGGCTTCCTTCCACGCTCGTTCTAACGCAGAGAACGACATCACTTCACAATCCAACCCATCAGGGAACGATCCAGCCAATCCACAAATATCATAGGCATGGGCCTCATATTCGCTCAGCAATTCATCAACCACCACGGGATCGAGCGCTGGACAATCTGCCGTGATACGAAGAATGGAAGCCACCTGATAAAACTTCGCGGCATGATAGTAGCGATCGAGGACATCCTCTTGACTCCCACGAAAGCATCGAACCCAATCCGCACAACACCAATCCTCAATCACATCGTCTTCGGGTTCAGTTGTCGTGGCGACAATAATTGTTTCAATCTTTTTGCAAAACCGTAAGCGATCCACGACATGCCAGAGAACAGGTTTCCCGATCAGAGATCGCATAACTTTTCCCGGCAAGCGGGTCGAGCCCATCCGAGCCTGGACAATCGCTACAGGACGCTGGTAGGTTGTCTCCATGCTTCCCTCACTTCTTGAAGTGGTCGTAAGCCATCGACAGGATCGGCACGCCAAAGACGCTCCTCCATCTCACTGGCGGTTGGCCCTTTTTCGCCATGCCCATCCGCACCAAATCCACAGTCCAGACTGTGAATCACCGGAGCGATTTCTTCTGGTAGCCAGCAATGCCCAGCCTGATATTCTTCACCTTGTTGATCTAAGTCCAAATGAAATTCCACCATCGTGGCGCCCCATCGATGCACCACGCGATGAACCACCGCAGGGTTGACCGTATGGTCCGACCACCCAACCACACATCCGCACTGTCTGCGGAGTGTCTCGATGCAGGAGAGATTGCACTCATCGGGAGCAGCGGGATACCCGGAAACACAGTGCAACACCGTCAGCTCGTGACATCCGGCGTCACGCACGATCCTTGTGGCATGGACCACTTCATCGAGTGTCGCCATCCCCGTGGAGAGCACCACGGGTTTTCCAGTTCGAGCACAGGCCTTAAGCAAATCGTCCCACAACAACTCGTACGAGGCGATCTTGTAAAAATCGACATAGGGTTCGAGTTCCGTCACAGCCTCAAGATAAAAAGGTGTGCAAGAAAATTGAATGCCTTGTTGACAACATCGATTGGCTAATTGCGGGATGAAGGACACGGGCAATTCCCATTGTTCCCGCCGCAACAACGCCTCATTGTGTTCCAATGCTGCAGGTGCAAAGAGCTCGCGTATTTTAAACAACTGAAACTTGACTGCCGCACATCCTATGGCAGCAGCTCGATCGATAAACGCAAAGCACCGATCCAAGTCTTGGTGATGATTACTTGAGACTTCAGCGACGAATCGAACAGACATGGGACTCCTAGTTATGACGAAAGCCGAATACCGAAATACGAAATTCGAATGTCGGAATCCAAAACAAAGCCGAAACCCACAACTCGAATGCTTTAAACGGTTTATGCCGACTCATAGACAGACCTTTTTGTTTTTTCCCCATTTGAACATTTGAATGTGTTTCGGATTTCGATATTCGAATTTCGGATTTATTTCTCCGTAGTACTTTAGGACCCGCGAGAAAATAACTTGACCAATCTCGCATCCAATCTTCGGGCCATC
>CAYMQW010000391.1:0-2634 GCA_964392595.1 uncultured Nitrospiraceae bacterium | reverse complement strand
GGTCGTCACCCGCGTTGTCCGTTCCAATGCCAACTCTCGTCGGGTGTGGGTTGATCCATCTCTCTCAACTAAGCGAAATTCCTCGGCATCTTGAACGCGCGATTGCACATGCGCCGAAAATATTTTTGCCACCGCAGCATACGCTCTTTCTTCAGCAACTGACCGAGATATCCCATGCCCTACACCGACCAAGTATCGATGAGAGGGATACTGTTCGCTGGCCCCCATCAGCCAAGGCGGACCCTCCCCTGACGAAAACAAAGCACATCCACTCATCCCGAGATACAATCCCATGAACACCATGAGCTTCATATGATTGGCAATCACATGCATTCCTCTATTCCGCTGTGTACACGGTCATAAATCGTGTTTCCCCAGGCTGTAAGGTCATGGGATATTCCGTCGGAGTCCCGATGACTTCACCATGCCGACCTCGTGATTGATACGTCAACGTCATCGACCCGGGGGGCACGGAAAACCGAGAGACATGAATTTCATCGGGAAGGGTACGCCAACTTCGCTTGTCTGCTTCTTCGGTGGTCATAGCCACGACTTTCAACAATGCCGATACTACCGCATGAATGAGATTCCTCGTTTCTTTGTCTTTGGCTGCGGCACCCACGCCATAGCCAATGCCCTCAGCCGTGGACATCTTCAACGCCGCCCGGGCTACCGCACGCACAGTCACGCTCGTCAGTCGATCTGCAAGATTTTTCTTAGCAGCAGCAGTTACACTGTTCATCAATTCAGTCTGATGTGTCTCTTGTCTCCCGTTTTGAAGCACCAGAACCTCTCCATACTCCACACGAGTCTTCTGCGGCACGACTCGGGGAAGAGAGATTCTCACGATTTCACCCTGAAGTCCATAAAGAACAGCATCGACCCCACCCGCACGTTGCGGACGGCGCCTTCCCAGTTGTTTGGTTGTCAGCAACAGGGACAAGGCCTCCAAGCTGATCGGCACATCAATAAACCGGTCTTGAAGACGAGGAGCGCGGCCAAGATAACTAATGACCACAATTTCTGCCTGATCATTCGTTAATGGTGGTTGCCACAAAATCTCAGGAAACGCTTGCTGATATTCAGCATGTTCATTGGAAAGATTTAATCGATGCGTGATCCGCAATAAGTCTTGCTTCACTCTTTGGGGAATCGGCACTTCCGACCACGGTTGGGCACGTTGATACGCCTCATACGCTTTACGATAGGCCACGAAAGCATTGCTCAAATCCCCGTTCGCTTCATACAGAACACCCGTCAAATATCGAGCAAACGGATCTTCATGATAATCTTCTTCGTCAACGGAATCGGTCAAGACATTGAGCCGATGATCCACCTTCCGCGCCTCAACCAGAGCCTCGTCCAGGTCCCCTAACCGGGCATAGTTCAACGCATTGATCACATTGATCAACACTTGCTCATACGGATCTCCACGAAAGGGACGCTTAGTATCATTGACGAACAACGACAACGCTTCATTCCGAAGGCGGCGCGTATACAAATCTTCGACTAACTCATCAGCCTGTTCCAAAAACTCCGTACTTTCTTTATAGCGACCTGCCAAATGAAGCGTCATCCCACGATCCATCAAAAACAACAGCCGGCTATTTGATCCATAGCTATCCTCAGCATTCTCAATGATCGAAACGGCCTTGTTGGAGTCCCCCTGACCCAAACTCGCAGACAATGTATCGTAATGGGAAAGGCGCCCCGCACACCCCTCCATCAACAGAAGGGAGAAGATCAAAAGAAAAAATACGAAGCCTGAAAAATTAAGAGGAAGGAAAAACGAGGACTGTGAGCAATGGGGAAAAGAGCTAGAAGGCGGGTCGGCGTGTGACAAGCATCTCACTTGCAGGATGTTGAAAAAGTCCGCCAGCAGCGTTCTCGACCCTTTATTGGGCTCACGTACTACCGCGTACGCTCCGCGCACCAAAGGGTCTGCGGCCTTGCTGGACGGGCCTTTTTGAACATCCTGCTTTGCCACTGGTGTTTTACGATTTTCATGTAGAATGAACAGCTTCTGAGATTATCAGAATTTTGGAGACCCTCTTAGACATCAGTCAGCTAAAAAAGCGTACGCTTACGTTCAATGACTTTTTTAATTTTATGCTGTCCATACCAAGATTTGACGTTATCAGCGAGACTCACCAACTCTAAATCAACCTGATAGAAAATCGTTTTGGTCCCCTCAGCCTCATCTTGAATGGTCGAAATCCGACCTTTCATCATATAGTCGGCTCCGATCTCACGCCCTGGAGCTTTTTGAGTATCGTCACGAGAATGCGTGGCCTGATCGAGACGTTCTTCCCGAATTTCCTGGCGTTCGGATTTGTCAGCCACAAACGAAACCTTTTGACTGTTCGTCATTTCCCGCTCTAGATCGGCAATAAACGTTTGCGTATTAATATGTTCGTGACTGAGATTTAGGACGGTCCCAACTATGACGACTGGTTGCCGACTTTCACGCGTGGTGAACTGATTTAACCACGGGCGCGACAGCATCTCACTAATCATTTTTTCCGCGACTTGTTTGGAGTCGGTGTCATTCCACCGACCACTCAAATCAGTGACCACTCCGGTATCGACCCGCGTCACGCGTTTTTCCGTTCCGCAACTGGCAAGAAGAACCGG
>CAYMQW010000390.1:1025-2657 GCA_964392595.1 uncultured Nitrospiraceae bacterium | reverse complement strand
CCCTCAAATATAAGGAAGAAAGCTTGCCAGATATCTATTAAATTAACAATGCCGTTTAGAGAAGTTCAGTTCCTCGCGACACGTTGAACCGGCTGGACGGACGCGCTTGGTCTAAAGGCTTTGTATTTGCAAGCTGATATAGGTATGGTGGCGAGCCATGATTCTGGAAAATGCTTTGGCTCAACCAAGCGCTCACCCAAACATTGGTGTGCCAGGAAAATTTTCAAATGCCTATTTTGAAATGCATAGAGTACGCTATCAGTATTTTATCGGGCCCCAGCTCACGTCGCCGATGAGGTGAGCACGCATTATAAAATTTTCCTACGCCTGTCAACAGCTGGCATCTCTTCTTCGCTCCCAACGGCGTTTTCCAGGATAATTTTCCGCTAAGTTTTTATCTCCTGAGTCCTCTATGCCTTCACATCAAACGGCTGCTTTACCTGTTATTAGCTTAAAGCCCAAATCCGATCGTCGAATTAAACATGGCCATTGCTGGGTCTACAGTAATGAGATCGATATTGAGCGAAGTGACTTTCAATCGATGGCCGCAGGCCAGGTGGGAACATTGCTCAATGCCAACCAGGAAGTGTTGGGGAGCGCGTACTTCAATCCCCACACACTTCTGTGTGGCCGTGTGTTTAGTCGAAAAGCAGGCCAGGCGCTGGATTACCCGTTCATAGGCAAGCGACTGGAGTTGGCGTTGACGTGGCGAGAATCCTGTTATACAGAGCCTTTTTATCGGCTGGTGTATGGCGACGGGGATGCTTTGCCCGGCCTGGTTGTAGACCGATATGGCGATGTGTTGGTCATGCAGGTGACTACGGCTGGAATGATGGCGGTGCTCGATATCCTGGTGAGTGCACTGGTCGATGTGGTTGCTCCAGCGGGGATTTTGTTGCGCAATGAAAACGACAATGAACCGGAAGGCCTGGTATCGCGTACCGAAGTTGTTCACGGTGAAGTGCCAGAGTATGTCGATATTATCGAAAACGAGACGACTTTTAAGGTGCCGGTTATGGGTGGTCAAAAAACCGGTTGGTTTTACGATCATCGGGAGAGTCGCTCGCTGCTGGCCAGTTACGCTAGTGACAAACGTGTATTGGATGTCTACAGCTATCTGGGGGCTTGGGGTTTACAGGCGCTTCGTAGTGGAGCGGCATCGCTGTGCTGCGTTGACAGTTCCGGGCCCGCGCTAAGCCTGGCCAGCGAGTCCGCAGCGAAGGCGGGATTTGAAAAGCAATTTACGGCGCTACAATCACCGGCAATCGACGCATTAAAAGCACTGCAGAAGCGCGGTGAAAAGTTTGATGTGGTTGTTCTCGATCCGCCGAGTTTTATCAAGCGTCGCAAGGACCAGCGCAGCGGTGAAAAAGCCTATCATCACATTAACCAGCTCGCGTTAAAACTGCTGGACCAGCAGGGCTTGTTAGTCAGCGCCTCTTGCTCTCTGCACTTGCAGCGCGATGCGTTGACAAGGATAGTGCAGACTGCGGGATACAAGGCGGGCCGCAGTACATCGATCGTGTATCAAGGTGGGCTGGGCGCAGACCATCCAGTCAATGCGGCGATGCCAGAAATGGACTATCTAAAAGCGGTGTTTGCGCGAATCGATTGAGTGCTTGCATCACCCCT
>CAYMQW010000390.1:0-1015 GCA_964392595.1 uncultured Nitrospiraceae bacterium | reverse complement strand
TGGATAACAAAAAATGGTCAAAAAAAAGGGTCAATCCTATTTACTAATCTATTGAGGCCATTTTGCATGGATTCATGCTTAGGCCAACCCGCATTGAGTATGCTCATGTGTTTTATCATGTCAATGACATTCAATACGTACGTGCTCCTCACCGTTTTGGGTGAAGAGATCAGCCGCGGTTGCATCAGCGTGCGCTTCTGCCAATGTCCTGTCTAGAACTTTGGCTCTGGCCAATGGGTTTCATTCGGGGAATGTTTCCCAGGCCTTCAGCTTTATCCAGGTTAACTCATGCTTGTTGTGAAAAAGGTGACGCACTTGGCTATGGGGAATGGCCGCAAATTTTTGGGCTATGTGGTAATCGCTGTCTCCCTGAAACTTCAGGGTGCACATAAAATTATCGCATATGCCTGATTCGACCCACATCGTGACCCAATCAAAAAGTTTTTCGGGATAACACACGAGGTCGCTGAATAGCCAGTCAGTTTTTTCTCGAGTCTCTTTGAACTTTTCTGGACTGAGGGAAAAGGCATCCCCTTTTTGAAAAGAGACGCCCGGCATTTCAGATATTCTTTCGTCTAGCAACGATCGGTCAATGCTTAATACTTCGACGCCCAATTGTGCCAGGACCCAGGTCCACCCTCCTGGGCTTGCTCCGACATCAATGCAAAATTGGCCAGATTTGGGATGTTGCTGGATAGCCGTCAGCGCTTCCCATAACTTCAGGTACGCCCGGTTCGGTGGGTTCTTCTTATCCTCAGCAAACTGTATTTCTCCATTTGGAAATGCACTCGAACAATCGCTGGCGGCCAATAGAGTTTCTCGATCCAGAAGAGTCCACGACCCCAGAGGGGATTGAGGTAGCCGTGTTGGAAAATCTAGAGGCTTTGCGGAGACATAAGGAAGTTGTTCCTGAATCAGTTGGCCCCGTCGATGCAAGTGAAAGGAGTACAGGCTCCAGTTTCTTTGGAGGGATTTGAGTTTTTGGGCCGCGTCTGAAATCGACTGTATGGGTATC
>CAYMQW010000389.1:0-2683 GCA_964392595.1 uncultured Nitrospiraceae bacterium | reverse complement strand
GAATAGAGGAGCCCCGCACCAAGCTACCACAGACCCCATGATGACGAATGTTTGAAGGTCTTTTTCGAAATATTTTTTCTGCATGACGTCATGCATACCACCCGCCCAATATAGGGGCTAGCGAAAATTCCCCTGCCATTTAATGTTATGAAGAATTTCGCCGATTGAAAGAATAAGACTATCTTCACTTATGGGTGTAAAATATGACTATGGCAACTGAAACGGTGACCCTCGAAGGACATATTATTGACTCCCTCATCCTGGCCAAGGTGCTCGACACCATCCTCCAAATGGGTGGGACCTTTGACATGACTGAAATGAAAGTGGGAGCCACTCGCGAGGAATCGTCTTTGACAAAGATCAAAGTACAGGCGGACTCCCCCAAACTTCTTGATGAAATCTTACAAGCCATACAACCGCATGGGGCCGTGGTTGTTCAGGTCGCCGATTGCACGATCGCGCCTGCCCCGAAAGAAGGCGTGTTACCGGATTCGTTTTACGCCACATCACACCTGCCCACACAAGTTCGCGTCAACAATCAATGGCTCGATGTCGAGGCCATTGAAATGGATTTAGCTATTCGAATATCAGGAGATCCTCCCAAAGCTCACACAGTCCCCATGGCCGAAGTGAAAACGGCTGACATGATCGTCACGGGCCGTAATGGCGTCCGCGTGTTTCCGTTGGAGCGCCCGAAAGAACGTGATGTGTTCGCGTTTATGGAAGCACAAGTATCATCAGAACGGCCGCATCAACACATTATTGCGGATGTGGCCAAACGCATGCGCATGGTTCGGGACAATCGGCACAAGGCGCTCACACAAGGTGAGGCGGCATGTGATCCCGAACTCGGGACCAAAGTCCTCATTGTCGGCGGCCCGGCCATTGTTCATGCCGGAGGCCGCGACGCCCTCTCCTGGCTGATCGATGAAGGATTCATCCACCTGCTGTTTTGCGGCAACGCCCTTGCAGCACATGATATGGAAGCCAGCGTGTACGGGACATCTTTAGGTTACGGTTTGTGCGCGGGACGCACCGTGCCGCATGGGCATGAGCATCACCTGCGCACCATCAATATGGTTCGTTCCGCAGGCAGCATCAAACACGCGGTAGAATCGGGACTGATCAAAAACGGCATCATGGCATCCTGCATTCGGCAAAACGTGGAAATGGTGTTGGCCGGTAGCATTCGCGATGATGGCCCCCTACCCGACGTCATCACCGATTCCGTTCAAGCCCAAGGGGCCATGCGTGCAGCCCTTCCAGGAGTGGGACTCGCCCTCATGATCGCAACCACTCTTCATTCCATTGCCACCGGCAACTGCCTGCCGGCCAAAGTCCCGACCGTGTGCGTGGATATCAATCCAGCCGTCCCCACCAAACTCAGCGACCGTGGTAGCTTTCAAGCCGTTGGACTCGTGATGGATTCGGCATCCTTCCTTCGGCAATTAGCCCAAGAACTCAGTTGGCATGGCTAACAAGATGGGACGCATACTCGTTTGTCCACCAGATTATTTTGGAATTGAGTACGAAATCAATCCATGGATGCGTGTCTCCGACGCCACAGATTCCGACACAAGCAAAGCCCAATGGCATAATTTAGCGCGGGTGCTCGAAGAAGAGGTCGGGGTCAAACTCGAACGGATGACACCAATCAAAGGCCTGCCCGACTTAGTGTTCACAGCCAACGCTGGCGTACTCCATGATGGCAAAGCCGTCATCAGTCGGTTTCGACATCCGGAACGACAAGGAGAAGAAGAACACTTCGAACGCTGGTTCCGGGAACATGGCTACCACGTAATCCTGCTAAATAGGGATTATTACTTTGAAGGAGCCGGGGATTTGCTGGGATTCCCCGACACATGGTTCGGAGGGTATCGACAACGTAGCGACATCAAAGCCTACAACGTCTTAAGCGATATTTATGGAAAAGAAATTTTGCCACTGGAACTGGTCACGGAACAGTTTTACCACCTGGACACCTGCTTCTGCCCACTCAGTGGCGGCGAATTATTGTACTATCCTGAAGCCTTCGACAACTACGCCCAAACCACCATTGCGCATCGCGTAGAAGAACATCGACGCCTCGTGGTGCCACAAGCCGAAGCCGAACGCTTCGCCTGCAACTCCGTGTGCGTAGACAAGCATATCGTGCTCCCCTCTGGGTGTCCCGAAACCATGGCTATGCTCAAAGACCGCGGCTACACCACCCACCCCGTCAACCTCGACCAATTCCTAAAATCCGGTGGCTCCGCCAAATGTCTCACCCTTGCTTTAGATTAAAGCCTTCAGCACAATCACTAAAATTTTAAGGGTCTTGGAATTTGGACCTGCGTTGGGTGCGGCGGAGCCTCCGTCCCGAATCGACTTCTCGGCGAAGGCTGTTTGAGCGGAGCAAGTTCCTGAGTCATCTTATTCGGGACGGAGGCGGAGGAACCCCCATGGCAATGGCATTCACTTTCGTTCCAAGGAAACATCCGCCTTCTCTGTCAGCAGCGGAACCTGTTGATTGCTTAGGACTGTTGAACCGAAGTCGCCTTGCTGGCCTTTTGCGCTTAACTTCTTTGGGGGCTTCTGAGAAACTATCCTTGATGAAGACTGTGGACACCTTACCCAAGACCACCTTTTGCGGGCGGCGGTTTACCCGGAAGCCGTTGGTGCAGATACAAGAAACCGTCCAGCT
>CAYMQW010000388.1:0-2686 GCA_964392595.1 uncultured Nitrospiraceae bacterium | reverse complement strand
AGGGCACGCCAATGATAATACGCGGACGAACAAACGCGCTACGATTATGCACCCTTGTGATGAAATACCGCAGCATCCGCTCGGCCATTTCAAAATCGGCAATGACGCCCTCTTTCATCGGACGGATCGCGGTAATATTGCCAGGCGTCCGACCCACCATGCGTTTCGCTTCGCTCCCGACCGCTAAAATCGTATTGGTTTTTTTTTCAATGGCCACGACGGAGGGTTCATTCAGCACAATTCCTTTACCCTGCACATAGACCAGGGTAGACGCGGTTCCTAAATCGATTGCCATATCGCTAGAAAAAAAACTGAGGAATTGACTAATTAAGCCCACACGTAACTCCCATTTTGAGGACGATTCTTGGCATAACCGGTTTCATGATAGGAGGATCTGGTTTTGCTCAAACGGATGCTGTTCTTCAATTACTTTTTGCCACATCACAAGAAGGATTTACCATCCGATTGGCTTGAGGGTCACAACCTGACAGAGGTGGGTCTGCTCAAAGAAGACGAAACCTCTTAATAAGCATAAGTTCTCAAGAGAAAAGGAGTTTTTCCGTCAATGGTCAAACCCTAAGCAGGGAAAGGTAAACGAATCCTTTCAAAAAGTATAGCAAATCCTCTGTCACCTACCAAGTTACCCCGTTCGGGGTCTTATGAAAAGAGGGAGGCAAAAATTTGATAACGACGAGGTGGGCGGGTTCAGGGTTCCCGGTTTAGGAATAGAGTAAAGTATAGAACGGTTTGAAAGATATTGATGTGTGGTACCCTGAACTGTGAACCCTGAGCCTGAGCCGTTCAATATTTTATACTCCAGAATGTTTGGTTGACGACTGACCCTCCAGCCTAGCTAATCCAGGCATCATGGGGTTGCAAGGCAGAAGTCATTCTGCGCATTATATTTGTCTGGAAATGAACAAAGGGAGCTAGAAGATGTCCACGAAAACCCTCTTTGATAAGATTTGGGAAACTCATGTCGTCCATGAGGAGGCTGATGGCACGACCCTTCTTTATATTGATCGCCACCTAGTTCATGAAGTCACTTCCCCTCAGGCCTTTGAAGGGTTGAGGCTTGCCGGGCGCACGCCTCGACGGCCGGCAGCCGTGCTAGCGGTTCCAGATCATAATGTCCCGACTACGGACCGAGGCTTGGAAATTGCTGACCCCATGAGTCGTATTCAAATCCAAACTCTGGAACAAAATTGCCATGACTCCAAAATTTCCATTTTCACCATGGAGGATATCCGCCAAGGCATCGTGCATGTGATTGGACCGGAACAGGGCCTGACATTGCCCGGGATGACGATTGTGTGCGGGGATTCACATACCTCCACCCATGGAGCGTTTGGAGCCTTGGCGTTTGGCATTGGCACCAGTGAAGTCGAGCATGTGTTGGCCACACAATGTTTAGTGCAAAAACGTCCCAGAACCATGGAGGTTCGAGTTGATGGCACGTTGCCTCCACAATGTTCGGCGAAGGATATGATTTTGGCCATTATTGGCAAGATCGGTACGTCAGGCGGGACTGGATACGTGATCGAATATACGGGATCGGCGGTTCGCGCTCTAACCATGGAAGGCCGGATGACCTTGTGTAATATGTCTATCGAGGGTGGCGCACGGGCTGGCATGGTCGCTCCTGATGAAACCACGGTTGCCTATGTGCGAGGACGGCCTTTGGCACCTCAAGGGGCATTGTTTGACCAAGCGGCACAAGCGTGGGCCAGCTTAACAACCGATCCGGGTGCTTCGTACGATCAGACCATTTGTCTCCAGGCTGAAGAGATTCCTCCACAAGTATCCTGGGGCACGAATCCGGGTATGGTCAGCGGTGTCAATGAAGTAATTCCCGATCCTCGTTCCTATCCGGAAGGTGAGACGCGAGATTCGATGCAACGGGCGTTGGATTATATGGCCCTGACACCGGGAACCCCCATCGAAAAACTTACCATTGATCGGGTGTTTATTGGGTCGTGTACCAACTCGCGAATCGAGGATTTGCGCCTGGCCGCATCGTATTTTAAAGGGAGAAAAGTAGCAGAAGGTGTTCACACCATGGTCGTGCCGGGTTCAGGCCTCGTGAAAAAACAAGCTGAAGAAGAAGGGTTGGATGAAGTGTTTCGCTCTGCTGGCGCGGAATGGCGTGAGGCTGGGTGTAGCATGTGCCTGGCTATGAATGCGGATGTGCTCCAACCCGGTGAGCGTTGCGCCTCAACCAGCAATCGTAATTTTGAAGGCCGGCAAGGCAAGGGGGGGCGAACGCACCTCGTTTCCCCAGCCATGGCTGCCGCAGCGGCGATTACTGGACATTTTGTCGATATTCGCCATTGGACATAGTGGGCTGCCCCAAAAGGCCACCAGCGGCGTTCTCGGGACTTTGTCGTGCTCACGTACTATCGTACGCTCCGCGCGCCAAAGGCCCTGCGGCCTTGCTGGAGGCCTTTTTGAACAGCCCACTCCCGCTTTTGAGAATTTTGAATTATTCGACAGGTCCATTTTTACGAAGTGTGCAGAAAGAATTTTTACTCATGACTCATCACTCTTTGCACATACCTAATTACTGAGGAATCCCATGGAACCGTTTACTACTTTGACGGGCATTGTTGCTCCGCTTGATCGGGTCAATGTTGATACCGATCAAATCATTCCCAAGCAATATTTGAAGACTATTCATCGAACGGGA
>CAYMQW010000387.1:0-2709 GCA_964392595.1 uncultured Nitrospiraceae bacterium | reverse complement strand
TGAACGAGACTCAATCGAAAAACCCTCACCATAGCTATACTATGCCTCGAGTTTTCCTCAATCGTTCCGTCCAAATCCGACCCAAATCTTGGCGCGATATTGATCAAGTTATTTTCTCGCGGGTCCTTACGCCCAAAACGGTCTTGCCGGTTCAATTTTTTCGAGGCTGTTATTACACAGATTGCGCCTTCTGTGCCCTGACGCTTGATTATCAAAATTTCCGCCAAAAAGATCCGGTTAAAGTTGTGGACGAATTGCAATATTTCTCCAAAAAATACGATACGCCATTTTTCTTTTTTGCCGACGAATGCCTAGCCTTATCCCCTGCTCGTCGGCTGTGTAAAGAAATCATTAATCGTGAGTTTGATATCCAATGGACGGCGGAATTTCGATTTGAGAAAAATCTTTCACACGATTTACTCACCCAATTGCGAGACGCCGGGTGTCATAAGATCGTCTTTGGGTTAGAAACCTATAACAAGCGCATGATTGACTTTATGCAGAAGGGCATAAAACAGGAGAGCGTAGACCGGATTTGTACCGATTGTGTTGATCTGGGCATCGCCGTGCATTGTTATGTCATCGTCGGTTTCCCAACTGAAACCGAGGAAGAAGCGTTGGAGACCATGAATTTTATTGTGGGTACGACCAAGTTAAATTCCTCCTATGGTTTTTCTTGTCAGCCCTGTTTATTCGACCTCGAAAAGGAAGCGCCAATTATGAGCGATCCCGGAGGATATGGGGTTCAGCGAATCATGCGTCCTGCTGCGGAAGATTTAAGTCTTGGGTTTTTCTATGAAGTGAAAGAAGCAATGACTCCGGAAGAGGCAGAAAAACTGTACCAATATATCTATGGAAAAATAACGAAGTGGTGGTTGAGTTGCCGTTTAATTATGCGATGGCCGATCGGCTTCTCTATATTGCGCGACATACAAAACAACATGCTGCGGAGTTTCCCACTGTTTTATGAGGCTCCGTGTCAATGGAAGTACAGGATGTCTAGTTAGGGTCTTAAAGCGAAAGAGAGTGTGAGCGTTTCATGGATGTCATGGGAGTGGCGACATCAGCAAAAGATTCTGGCCGGTCGGGAAGTCCGAGTTTGCTCTTTGAGTATGCCTTAAAGTTTCTTCTGCTCTCCGCGTTTTTAGAGTTAGTGCTCTATCGGTTGGCGTCGAGGCTTGGCATGCATATGGCCAAGTTGGCTGAAAAGTCTGAAGCCATTCGTCTGACCTTTAAAACCCTCTCTTCCTTAGGTTTCGTTCTTCTCAATGTCACATCAATTTTGCTCTTTTTAGTGTTATTTATTTTGCTGATTCAAAAGCTCAAACCATCGATTTTGACCGGGAGCTTTGATCGTCTGTTAGTGCCATCCGTGTCTCTCCTCATTGTCATCACCATCGTCTTTTTAGTCTTTCCCCCAGCCATGTTGGGATCTGTTATTTATAACATCGTTTCGTTGGCGATTTTATTAATCCTCATGGCTGATTTTTTTGTATCCCATCGTTTGTGGAGCCAACGCATCACGGTTGGGTGCTTTGTACTTGGGATTTTTGGGTGGATCTATTATCAAACGGTCACGACTTCGTATGGACTCCTCGGAATACTCGATGTCCCACCGCTCGTTCATGAAATCAGTCGAGGGGGGGAAGCGTTTATGGTATTGGCCAGTATTCTCGTCTTCTGGTCATATGGGAGTACCTCGCTCTTTACAAAGAACAAAACCCAACGGAAATGGGCACTGACTCTTCTCGCCAGCGGAGGAATTACATTTTTTACGATGCTGTATATTGACTTCTTCTTGTCGCTGTATAGCCCGGCACTTGCCGAAGATGCGAGAAAAGCAGGACAGGAACTCGGTTGGGTGTTCCAAATGGGAATGGGTTACACCTTTTATTTGCCATTTGCGTTGTATCTGGCGGGCTTTACCTGTTGGGCCTACACCGTCATAAAATTAGTGCTGATTGGACGTCTGGCAGGGTATGGTCTCGGGTTAATGTTTATGGCTGGGTATGCTCTTCAATTATCGCATTTAACAATGATGGTTGTCGTAGGGCTGATCCTCATGACGCTTGATAAGCGTGGAACGTTAGGAAAGTTGAGAAACAAAATCGGAGAACCAGTGGTGTATTCCCCGGTCACCCCTGTGCTGGGCGAAATACGTTGAGAGGACGCGTGGAAACAGTGGAATAACAACAAGATGTCGCAACCGAAACCGAAAGCACTGTGTCAGAAAATCCTCCTCAACAAGAGGAACAACTGACACCGGATCAGGAAATTACAGAGCTGGAGCAACTGTTAAGTGAAGAGCCGGATGACTGTCAGGCTCGATGTCGGCTCGGAGAATTATACTTTGGCAAAGGTCGGATGGATGAAGCGCTGACCGAGGTCAAAAAAGCCATTGAAATGGCCGAGGGTTTGAGGGGTGAACTGGATCGGTCACTCGCCATGTATTACTCCAACCTTGGTACCATTTCTGGGACGAAAGGCCTGTGGATGATGTACGTCCGCAGTTTGAACGAGCCTTAGAGTTGAATAAATATGATGTGTTGTCGTTGTTCAATTTGGGGAGACTGCAAAGTGAGAAAAAAGAGTATATGCAGGCCAAGGATTACTTTGAGCGATTAAGTGAAATTACAGCAGAGGATCCGATTGCCTGGTATAATCTAGGAGGGGTGTATGAACAGGTGGATAATCCGCAAGTCTCCGACA
>CAYMQW010000386.1:0-2721 GCA_964392595.1 uncultured Nitrospiraceae bacterium | reverse complement strand
AGAGGTGGTCCTAGGAATTCGGACAGGGTTTTAGGCTACAATTGATGACCAAAGGAGGGTCATGGATTATGAGTCGAACCCGAAAGAATCATCCGGCCAATTTTAAGGCCAAGGTGGCGTTGTCCGCGCTCCGAGAGGATGCGCCGATATCAGAGCTGGCTGTAAAATATGGCGTGCATGCCACCGTCATTCATCGTTGGAAACGGGAAGCGCTGGCCTCACTGGAAGCTGGGTTTTCAGGAAAACATGAGAAGAGTCACACTGATCAAGAAGCGCATATCCACGAGCTGCACGCCAAAATTGGCCAACTGAGTGTGGAACGGGATTTTTTAGTCGGTGCCTCCAACCGGTTGGGGTCAGGAGGCGTCAAGACATGGTAGAACCATCCACCAAGCAGTTGAGCCTCAAGACGCAATGGCAGTTGCTCTCCATCAGCCGCTCGGGCTGGTATTATGATCCCAAAGGGGAATCCCCGCTGAATCTCACGCTCATGCGGCTCATCGATGAGCAATTTTTAACCACGCCCTATTATGGCAGCCGGCAGATGGCCCGCTGGGTCCGGCGCCAGGGGGATGGCGTGGGGCGTCACCGGGTGTGGCGCTTGATGGCGGTGATGGGCTTGCACGCGATGTATCAGGAACCGCGCACGACCCAGCCTCACCCGGACCATCGGATCTATCCCTACCTCTTGCGGAATCTGGCTATCACCCGGGCCAATCAGGCCTGGTGCACAGATAGCACCTACATCCCGATCAAGCGAGGATTTTTATAGCTGGTGGCGATTATGGATTGGCAGAGTCGCAAAGTGCTCTCCTGGCGCCTGTCCAATACGATGGATACGCAGTTCTGCGTGGAAGCGCTAGAGGAGGCGCTGGCCGTGTATGGCGTGCCGGACATCTTCAATACGGATCAAGGCTCGCAATTGACGTCGTGTGAATTTACCTCGGTCCTGCAAGACCACGGGATCAAGATTTCCATGGATGGGAAGGGCCGGTGGATGGATAACGTGTTGATTGAACGGCTGTGGCGGAGCCTGAAATATGAATGTGTATACCTGCAGGCCTTGGAGACCGGCTCTCAGGCTCGTCACCAAATTGGTGCCTGGCTCAACCATTACAACCACACACGGCCGCATTCGACATTTGATGGACAAACCCCCGATGAGGTCTATAATGCTCTCGCATCTTCAGAGGCCTGACCCTGAAGAGCAGAAGCAGGCGGCATAACATCAACCACTGAGTCGTAGCTTAACGTTGCCGCAAACCTGTCCAACAAAGTGGGACCACCTCTGCCATCCACAAAACCCGCAGCGTCGATGGTGTTCTGCCGTCATCTCTGCTTCCATGGCTCTTTTACGCTCAACTCGTTCGCGAAGGACTTGAACGCACCGGCGGGAACAGGCTCAGCGTTGGGAACACTCGGTACAGCAACTTATTATGCCTTCGCGATGCCAAAAATGCCCGTACCAATCATGGTAGTACCGGCAGTCATATTCACTTTTTTTTGCCTTGGTGGGTTAAAAATGCAATCCCGCTTTTATGTTTCTGTCAGGTTCTCTAATTCTTGTACAAGCCCAACGGCCTCGGCCATTTTCTTTAAAGGAGTGACCTCCCTTTCCACAGGTGATCGAGTCGTCATAATGGTTTGGGCATCGAGCAAGTCTTGGGGACCTCCAGCATACAATTTTAGCAGGACTAACGATTCCCAGGAGACAACGGATACCGTGCAGTCTCCGATAACCACCCTTTGAACAGATGGGAAAATAATTGGGGACCAGCTGGAGGGAAAGAAAACCAATTGAAGAGGAATTTTGTCCTCATCCATACCCACCTGTAAACGGATCACTCCCCGTAAAGGATCTTCAGGGGTTCCAGGAGTAAACTGCCCCCCCAAGTATTGGCTTAATTCTTGTGGAGGGGCTCCTCCCAGGGCTATCGCGAAATCAATATCCTGTGTCGCACGAGGAATTCCCCATACGGCCACTGCCAAGCCTCCTATTAACCCATAGGATTGGAGTAGGCCTTTTTCTTTGGCCAGTTCCAACTTCGCAATAATGTCATTTAAGGCTTTTTGGAACATTCTGGGTGGATGTGATGGCACAGGTCGGATAGTTCAAGCGCCACCAACAATCGTTGGGCGGGGGTCATTCGCCGCGCGTCTTCGAGTTTGATGGCTTGAGATTCTTGGCTCAGGCGGCTAGGACGCCGAGATCTATTCAGGAGTGACGGTTTTTGAGAAAGTGCCAAGTATGAAACTCCGCCCCGTATGACGAACAAGGCCTGTAGTCTTATCGTATATGGTATAGGTAATCGTGAGTGAGGGTTCTAATGCTTAAGGTTGGCATGCCCTTCACTCAAGAGTCAATCCCTCGCGCATAAGGGTACGGGGTTATCCTTACCTGGGATGATCAGGGAGGCTAGGGCTTTTCCACAGAATTAAAGATTGCCGTTGGGATGTTTGAAATTTCGGTGGATCCCTTTTCTCCCTCGATCGACAAACAAAGCTTTCTTCAACCTCTGAACCTGCTTTTCGAGCCTGCCCCTAGCTCCTTATTTTTTGTTGCTATGGTACGTCAGTGCCATGGCAATGCAATCGCTAAGCTTACGGGTTGGGAGTTCCTCCTCTCTATTAAAAATAATTGCTCTATTCTTTTCGTACTTAAATGTGTCTCCATATATTTCTTTGAATGTATCCACCAATGTTGTTTGGCAATGAAAATAT
>CAYMQW010000385.1:0-2735 GCA_964392595.1 uncultured Nitrospiraceae bacterium | reverse complement strand
AATCCCTTCAGTATCCATTCCTAGTAGAAGACTCGTTGTCTCATTCCGGGAAAAAACATCGTATACTTCGACCATTGTGTCCTCTCGGAGGAATTCAAAGGGAAAATCCGTCCCTTATGTGAGGGAGAGTGCCTGTCTTTTTCCTATATTGGTTGGAATAATGATCCGAACCCTCACAGTTTTTCTTTTGTTCCTCTCCCTTTCCGGATGTCCTCCCAAAAATTCCTACGTTCCTCCGGATCTGCTCTATCTTTTTAAAAATTATGCGGTAGAGAAAAACCCTACGGCGATTCGTGCAGGTGACTTTAACAGCGATGGATTTTCCGACTTGGTGACTAGTAATATTTCGTCCAACTCCCTTTCTTTGTTGTTTGGCAATGGAGATGGAAGTTTCCAATCCCAGGTCCCTATCAAGGTTTGTCAGGAACCACGAAACATTGCACTTGAAGATTTCAATCAAGATACGCATCTCGATGTAGCCATTGCCTGTTATGGCAGCGACCAAATATTGATTCTGGCGGGTCGAGGCAATGGTACCTTTGAAAAGGTTGCTCAATACCATGTCAATCGAACCCCTGTGTCCATTGCCACGGGAGACTTTAATGGTGATCAGCTTCTGGACATGGTGGTGGCGCTTCGCAACGATAAAATTCAATTATTTTTTGGCAATGGCCTGGGAAAATTTCGCCTCGGTCCTTTGTATGTATATGGTGACACACCAACATCCGTGGTTACCGCCGACGTGAACGGAGACGGACACTTAGATTTGGCTGTTTCCAATGGCGGCCCGATGAGCAGCGCGATTTCTATTTGGTTAGGACACGGCGATGGAAACTTTTCCCATGCCCACGATTATCGGACCGGCAAACGACCTTTATCCGTCTCGTTTGCCGACTTTAATAATGATGGTTTGGTGGATCTTTTCGTGATCAATGGCCAAATGAACACCATTACCGTGTTTCTGGGAAACGGGGATGGCACCTTTCAGGAGGGGATTGATTCAGGAGCTGATGCTGGCCCGAATCATGGGCTTGCTCAAGACTTTGATGGGGATAAAATTTTGGATATTGCCGTAGTGAATATCCAATCAGGAAGCCTGTCCGTTCTGTTCGGAAAAGGGGATGGGAGCTTCCGGTATCCTCCGCGTCTTTACCCGACCCCATATGCCCCTTTTGCGATCACCTCTCTGAAATTGGCCAAGGGTCGGGACGAACAACCCGGTTTGGCCATTGTCAACAATGCGAAACATAGCGTATCGATTTTTCTCCACCATGGGCTTAACTCACGGAAGGCTTTTGGAATAGCCACTGACGGATAGTCTGTGGTGGGTAATTCACCGTAGGTCTTTTTCTTGACACTCCAACGGACACCTCGATACAGTAACAATTCGCTTAGGAAACGTTGCCCGGCTGGGCAAACCAAGGTCGGACTCCACGTGAGGAAATATGCGGACATTCGTGTGGTGGTTTGGCATGGGGTCGTTGCTGACTCTTGCGGTATTGATGGTGCAAGGAGGTGTCCGGGACCTTCTTGCGGGCACACCGGATTCCAGTTCGGTTGAAGCATTTTTTTCCATTGGATCAACCATCCTTGGGGGCGGTCTTCTTGCGGGCTGCATCGCGGTTATATTGAATCGGCTTCGTTAGAGTGTTTGAACATTGTGCCCCTCGCACGGGTCCGGGAATAGGACAGGAAAGAATTTGTAATGGAATGTCTCAAATGCAAGGGCTACATGATGGTCGACCACCACTATACGACCATGGCGAAGCGTCTGTATGCCCGATGCCTCAATTGCGGCTTTTGGTTTGACCTCGTGGATGTACTCAGATTTTTTCACAAAGTCTTGGATAATGCTTACCGCGGAATCAAAATTCGCGAGACTCTGTAGTTCTTCCTCATTTCAGCAGCGGTATTCCTCCCCTCCTGTCTTTCTGTTTTAGAATGTTTTTTCCCTTTTGTTTCCCGAAGGCCATGGGGAACTGCTAATGTTTCGATAGCAGTTTGAGGGCCTCTCGAATCAAATCATCGAGTGGCAAGGGGGCGGAGTGGTCTCGTGCGATCTTGGTAATCGTGTCTTTCACATCGCGCGCGCGATACCCTAAATTGACAAGTGCGGAGAGGGTATCTTCCTGGATTTGATCTGGGAGCGCAGGTTGTGTGGGTAAATCCGATCCTGGATCTAAGCGGGCGACTTTATCTTTCAGCTCTAAGGCGATGCGACTCGCTGACTTTTTCCCAATTCCCGGCACAGACGACAATTTTTCCCCGTCATCGGTTTGAATGGCGGTGATAAGGTCGGGGACGCTAAGCGTAGAAAGGACGCTCAAGGCCAATTTCCCGCCGACCCCCGAGATGCTCGTGAGCATGACGAACGCCTCTTTCTCCGGAACAGTTAAAAATCCGAACAGTTGAATAGCATCTTCCCGAACGTGGGTGAGAATATTAATCGTCAGCGAGGCGTGGAGATCCGGAAGGGCAAAGTAGGTACTGAGCGGAATGAATGCCTCATACCCAACACCCTGGACATCCAGAATGATGCGTGACGGGGCCTTGGCAGCTAATTGGCCCGTCAACTGAGCAATCATAGGACCTGAGAGGAAATACCTTGGACAATCTCACGCCAAGATTTGGGTCGGATTTGGACGGAACGATTGAGAAAACCCCGAGGCATAGCACAGCGATGTTGAGGGTTTTTCGATTGAGGCCCGTTCAAAGATGGCCCGAAGATTGGATGC
>CAYMQW010000384.1:0-2740 GCA_964392595.1 uncultured Nitrospiraceae bacterium | reverse complement strand
CGTCACCCGAACGTCACGGGTCTGTTTGCTCACAATGATATCTAAATTGTGTTTCAGGGCTTGAAGGACGACCTCGTTCAGCGAAATCGTCACGACGGATTCGTCGTCCAACAGGCTCTCGACATTGAAGGAGGGCATGGCATCCGGCTCGGCTGATGCTGCCAGGGTTGGAGTGAACACGGCTGCGAACACCAGGATCAAAATTCCCGTGTGACGGTACAATGGCTGAAGGTTTTTCATTGTTGAAATTGATCCATCCGAGGAGGGCAATGAAACAATGTCTATCAAGGCCCACGCCACAGGCAACTGGATAGTGTAATTTATAATGAGAAAATCCCCCTAACCCCCTTTTCCAAAGGGGGGACCTACGGGATAACCCCGTACCAAGCTACGGAGGATAGCACGTTCAATTGGGCATCGGGTAGCCAGCGGTTTGTGGAGGAAGGCTATCAAAGGCAATGCACTTCCGCAATCAAAATATTTATCACTTTTCCCTCATGCAGACCTTTGATTCGGCCTCCACATACATTCACCGTAAGGACCCGCGAGAACCTTGACCAATCTCCCATCCACTCTTCGAGCTATCTTTGAACAGGCCTCAATCGAAAAACCCTCACCATAGCTATGCTATGCCTCGAGTTTCTCTCAATCGTTCCGTCCAAATCTGGCCCAAATCTTGGCGCGATATTGGTCAAGGTATGTTCTCGCGGGTCCTCACCCTGCAGGGCTGGCGATTGTCTTCGTATCATCAACATATGATTATGGCACAAGATTTAATGTGATGGAGTCTTTTATGCAATGTGTTCCTTCCTCTATTTCTTGAATTTTTCGTTTACTAAGACTGAGCGCCTTCCTGTTCATAGCCTTTCTTGTTTCCCCAATTTTTATTGGAATACCCGGAAACGCCTTTGGAAAAGACACGAGTGCACTCAAGGAACTCCCTCGAAGGGTGTTGAGGTATACCCCTCCTGTGTGTAAAAAATGGACGTTTGAAACACATGAACAAGAGACCGTTCCTCCAGGTTTTGCTACTGAACCCTTGGGGACAGGACGACCGGGGGATTGGTCCCCACGGGTTTAGAAAGCGGAAACCTTGGGCTGATCACCACAGGGAATGGCGCCTTTGCCTTTGACAATGTACGCGCGGTGGAACTCACCACGGGAATCCCTCTTTCTCGGCCGTCGGCGTCTTACGTGTCTGAGAGAAGATCTAACAGTTCTGCTGGATTACTGGAAGTAAGAATGAGGCTTCGATTTTCCTGAGTCACAAATCCTTCTTGAACCTGATGGTTAATAAACGTCAACAGGCCATCGAAAAACCCGTCCACATTTAACAGGCCGCAGGGTTTCTGGTGAATGCGGAGTTGCCGCCATGTAATCATTTCACAAAACTCTTCGAGAGTGCCATACCCACCCGGCAACGCGACAAACGCATCCGATAAATCCGCCATGAGGGCCTTGCGTTCATGCATCGATCCCACGACGTGTAGCGCGGATAGATCCTGACGGGCAACCCCTTGTTCCACCATAAAGTCAGGAATGATTCCTTGCACGTCACCACCCCCCGTTAAGACCGCTTCCGCGACCACGGTCATCAATCCGATGTTTCCCCCGCCATAGACCAGCCCCAGGTTCCGACGGACCAGTTCTTTTCCCACAGCCTGGGCCACTTCTTGATACCGGGGCTTGAGACCCTTGCTCGATCCACAAAAGACACAGATGCGTTTCATGCGCTCACTTTCATTTTGGACCTGAGACTACGACGCGCCGTCCAAGGAGACGTTCAGGAGTGAATAGGGATCGATGCGGGAACCGTTTAATCGAACACCCCAATGCAGATGCGGGCCGGTGGCTCGGCCTGTCGCGCCGACTTTCCCAATGAGTTGCCCTTTCTCAACCAGTTGGCCTTGAGTCACATCGACGGCAGACAAATGGAAATACATGGAGAAGAGACCAAGGCCGTGATCGAGAATGACGCCTTTCCCTGTAAAGAAATGATCCATGGTTAAGCGAACCAAACCGGTATTCATGGCCACCACTGGCGTACCTTTCGGTGCGGCGATGTCTTCCCCACTATGTGGCCTTTTGTGTTGCCCGTTAATGACTCGTCGACTGCCAAACCTGCCTGAGACTCGTCCTTGAACCGGTTCGATAAACTGACTGTTCCACAGCGGCTCCGGCAAGACACTTTCAAACGCTTGATGAAGAAGCTTTGATTCCTTTCTGACTCGGGCCAAGGTCTTATTGTCGAGATCAACCATCTTCTTGGGCAGCTTCAAATGCTGGACCCTGAAATCCTCTTTCATGAGCAGGACCGTGACACGATGTTGTTCCTGGCGATCGGGATACTCCACCTGAATCATCAATGTATGGTGGCCGGGCTTGTCTTGCATATCCAGCCCCAATAACCCCGCATACACACCCTCACCAACAGGAAAAAATACAATTTCCCGATCCAAGAGATGACCGACGACCCGATCAGGATCACCTTGTACTGGAACAGTGACCACAAGGACTTCGCCTTGCTTGCCACTCACTTGATCATACGTTCCAGCCGGAAGATCTTGGGTATGAGGGAAAAAGTTGAGCGGAAAGATACTCGCGAGCAGGATGACAAACACCAAGAACGTTCGGCTTGTGAGACGCGTCATATGAGGGAGTGTGAGAGAGAAAAAATCGCGGTTAGGACCTGAGCGAAAGTAACTTGGACATATCGCGCCAAGATTTGGGCCGGATTTGG
>CAYMQW010000383.1:0-2748 GCA_964392595.1 uncultured Nitrospiraceae bacterium | reverse complement strand
CATCGCAACGTTTCCTTGATCCGCCAGGCCACTCAAAGGGCAAGACCCATTTTGGGGCGCCCGACGTCAACACAACGAGGCGAAGCCCACCACCGTCCTCATATTTGCCGGGACCTGCAGTCGCTACCTTGCGCGGAGTGAGTTTGTGAATCGTCATGTCGTAATTCTCTTTTCTGAGTAGGGACAATGGGTACAGTCCCCCGATATCTTTGGATTCTAAAAAACAGTGTTGGACTGTATAGGAAGATAGCTAATTGAATTAAATAGTCATGCGGACTTCATAGGATGATGTGAAACCATAAAATGGCGGACTTCCTCTCCGCCATTCCATTAACTTATTTTCTATATTTATTTAAACGCGTTTTCGTTATGATGTTGACGTGATGAAGCCGCCTGTCTTTGTGGTTCATGGGCGACGATGCGGTCGGGAGCGCCCCCCCCCCAACCAACAGACTTGGAAAATGCAGCAGTTCATGTCACCCTCACACCATGAAGCAAACCCACCGAAGGAATAACGGAACAGCAATTGCTGCGGAAGGTAAATGCCGTTGAAGAAATACAGCGGCAAACGGCGCTTCCAACTCATTTTGATAAAACCGTCTCATTACGATGATAATGGATATGTGATCCGTTGGTGGCGTGTTTTAATTCCCTCTAACACGCTTGCCGCTGTGTACGCCATTGCGGCAGATTGTGCGGAACGTCAGGTCTTAGGCGAAGATGTCACCATCGACATCGACGTGATTGACGAGACCAACACCTACGTCGACACGGCCGCACTTCTCGCCAATCTTCAACGTCACGACAATTTTGGTATGGTCGCTCTTGTCGGCGTCCAGTCAAACCAGTACCCGCGTGCGCTCGATATTGCTCGGCCGTTCCGTGGGGCCGGCGTGTTGGTTTCCATTGGTGGTTTTCATGTTTCGGGTTGCCTGTCGATGCTGGATGGGGAGGCGATTGAACTCGACGCTTGCCGCAAGATGGGCATTTCCATGTTTGCGGGTGAGGCCGAGGGCCAGTTTGACGAGGTGTTGCGCGACGCAGCTAAAGGTCAGCTCGCACCGATCTATAACTTCATGAAGGATCTGCCCGGCATGGAAGGCACACCCGTGCCGTTCTTGCCCAAACGTTTTGTCGAGCGCACGCTTGGCCTCTCCACCAGTTTCGACGCCGGCCGCGGCTGTCCTTATCAGTGCTCGTTTTGTACCATCATCAATGTACAAGGTCTCAAGTCGCGCTTTCGTAACGCCGACGATATCGAGCATCTAGTGCGCCTCAACTGGGCCCAGGGCATCCACAAATTTTTTATCACCGACGACAATTTCGCCCGTAACAAGGAGTGGGAAGCGATCTTTGATCGCCTGATCGAGTTACGCGAGGAGCACGGAATTCCACTCGGCCTGATGATTCAGGTCGACACGTTGTGCCACAGAATAAAGAATTTCGTCGAGAAGGCGAAGCGTGCCGGTGTTACGCGCGTCTTTATCGGATTGGAGAATATCAATCCGGACAATCTTATGGCGGCGAAGAAGCACCAAAACAAGATCATCGAGTACCGCAAAATGCTGCTCGCCTGGAAGGCACAAGGCATCATCACGCTTGCCGGGTATATCCTGGGCTTTCCGGCTGATACGCCAGAGACGATCAGGCGCGATATAGCCATTATCCAGGAAGAACTGCCGCTTGATATTATTGAGTTCTTTTGCCTGACACCCCTGCCCGGTTCGGAGGATCATCAGACCTTATGGAACAAGGGCATTGCGATGGACCCTGATCTCAACATCTACGACTGTGAAAATGTCTGTACCGCTCATCCAAAGATGACAAAGCGCGAGTGGGAGGACATCTATCACGAGGCCTGGTCCCTCTATTACACCCCCAAGCACATGAAAATGCTGCTGCGCCGCGCAGCCGCCACCGGCGTACCAATTGGCAGCCTGGTCAAGCTGTTAGTGACATTCTCGACTTCGGTCCGCCTTGAGGGCGTTCATCCCTTGCAGAGCGGCCTCTTGCGTCTCAAACATCCGTCAGAACGACGCCCTGGCTTACCGCGCGAGAACCTTTTAACATTCTGGCCGCACTTCGCCTGGGAAACGCTCAAAAAACACGTCATCTTTGCCGGTGCAATTATCGCGCTGCTGCCGTCGGCTTTTGCTCTTTCGCGCAACCCCGCTGCACGAAATTACATGGATCAAGCCCTCACTCCGACGAGCGAGGCGGAATATGACACGCTGGCCCTGTTCACCCAGAATGACGCAGCCCAAACAGCTGTCGCGCGTTCTAAAAAACACATCGCATTACAGGCTCATGCTACAAAATGATCAGTGGGGCGATCCGGGCTTTTGATGCGGGGCGGACCTTATCCTGTCCCATGTGTCAGAGTGCTATCGAGTGGGCCGGAATTTCCACGGTGTACTTTGGGCACTCGATCCCTTTCCTACAACAACATGGGTGGCGGCAAATCGATATCCGGGCCGAGGAGGTGGCTCGCCGTACCCCCTTTCGGCACACCACAGTCATTGGCGGCATCCTAGAATCCGAGTGTAACGCTTTGTTTGAAGCCGCCCGCAACGGTGCCTTTAAACAATAAGTCCCTAGAAATCAATTGGAATTTTTAATGGGTAGCGTAGAGCACTGGTGCTCACCTGGAGCTACGCCAGAACGCTTCGACGCACGCGTCTACCACGAACCACAGCAGTCGGCAATTACCAGCGCCCCCTCATCAGTAGGGTCGAGGACTGGCGCGCC
>CAYMQW010000382.1:0-2759 GCA_964392595.1 uncultured Nitrospiraceae bacterium | reverse complement strand
CCGTGGTGCACTTATGGGTTGAATTCGCCTTTCCTAAACTACTAGTCAATACCCATAGACGCCTGGGAATTCGTTGGCAAGCGCTCTTGTTTTGAACACATCGCTATGTTTTCGCTCGCATTTTTTTGCCGGTGTTCTAAAATATGCAACATGACGTCAGCGACCACCTCTTGGCCTAACGCATTGATTCCTGCCATATAGCCCCAATAGCTTGGATCACCAGCGATGTAGTAGGGTGACGTCGGGTCATCGAAACGAGAATGACGCCCAGCGAAGAGATCGTAATGGTAATAAGGGTCACGCCCTCTTCCTTAGCCTGTTCTTTCATACGGTTGGAGTAATCCAGCGCACGTTCCTCTAAATCTTCAGCAAAAGGGTGAACGAAGTCATTGTTAATGCCTTACTTTTTAGGAGGCAACGCCACAACTAGCAAGGTAATTAAGTAGAGACAATTATTTCGAAAATCCCCCTAGCCCCCTTTTCCAAAGGGGGAATCATTTTGGCACTGATATGGGTTCACAGTTGTAAAACACTGGCGGCTCACAAGAGATAAGAGTCCTTCCTTTGGACATTATACACTCTTGTTAGGCACATACAGGAAGCTTCGTTTGGGGGGCAAGATTCCCGGACCAGAAATGTTTCACCGTCAGCCCTCGACGTCGTGCCAAAATGGCTTTACTATGGCGTGCTATGGTATTGGTCGGATTAACAGGAGGGTTGGCTTCGGGAAAAACCACCGTGGCGAAGCTGTTTCAACAGTGCGGGGCGGAAATTATCGATGCTGACCAAGTGGCACGGGCCGTGGTCCAACCTGGTCGGGCGGCCTGGAAAGACTTAGTGGCCGCCTTTGGTACAAATATTCTGAATACAGACAGGACCGTAAATCGAGAAGCCTTGGCTTCCAAAGTATTTCGTAGTCCCAAACAGTTGAAGGTCTTGAACCGGATCATACACCCTCGCGTGGCTCGTGAGCAGGCTCGTCTGACGAAGCTCATCACGAAGGAATGCCCGGATGCGGTGATTATTTATGATGCGGCCTTGCTCATTGAAGCCAAGGCCCACGAACGCATGGATCGTGTCATCCTGGTCACGGCTGATCAGCGGACCCAAATCGCCCGTGCTTGCCAGCGAGATGGATTGTCACGGAAAGATGTATTAGGCCGCATTCGTGGGCAAATGTCCTTGAGCCAAAAAAAACGGCATGCCAATGACCTGATTGACGGCACATTACCACAAGGGCAGCTTCGCCACATTGTCCGCAACCTCTATCGTGATCTATCTGCGCAGGCCCTACAACCAAAATACCGAAATGGCCGGCCCTAAGGGTTCGCGCAGCTTTTCATACGAAAGTTCAAATCGGTATCATGTATTGTTTTATCCATAATGTGCCTGGAAGGTACAGGCTACATTGACCATCATCCACTCTTGATCTTTAACTGAAGGATTGTCACATGCACGATGTTGTCATTATTGGGTCGGGCCCTGCAGGGTTAACAGCGGCTATTTATACAGCTCGGGCCAATCTCTCTCCGGTGATGTACGAAGGAGCGCAAGCTGGCGGCCAACTCACCCTCACTACGGATGTTGAAAATTATCCCGGCTTTCCTACCGGCATTATGGGGCCGCAATTGATTCAAGATATGCGTGCTCAGGCGGAACGATTTGGCACGACGTTTCACGCTGCCGATGTGACGAAAGTTGACTTGAGCCGCCGCCCCTTTACCCTCACGATTAATGATGAGGAAACCATCCAAGCCAAATCGATTATCATTTCCACTGGCGCCTCAGCCAACCTCTTGGGCCTGGATTCGGAAAGCCGGCTGCTAGGCCATGGAGTCTCCACTTGCGCCACCTGCGATGGTTTCTTTTTTCGAGACAAGCCTATTGCCGTGATCGGTGGCGGTGATAGCGCATTGGAGGAGGCCACATTTTTAACGAAGTTCGCGAGCCATGTCACCGTGATCCATCGCCGGGACAAACTTCGCGCGTCAAAGATCATGCAAGCCAAAGCCATGAAAAATGACAAGCTGTCATTTCGGTGGAATTCGGTTGTAGAAGAAGTGAGGGGAGATGGGGTTGTCAGTGGTCTTCGTCTGCGGGATACAACGAATAACCAAATAGATAATTTAGATTGTAAAGGAGTGTTTGTGGCAATTGGACATACGCCGAACACTCAAATCTTCAAAGGCCAGATCGATACGGATGCCAATGGTTATATCCAAACCACCCATGGCACCGCGACCAATGTCCCCGGAGTGTTTGCAGCTGGCGATGTTCAAGACTCTCACTATCGCCAAGCCATTACCGCAGCGGGCACAGGATGCATGGCCGCCCTCGATGCCGAGCATTTTTTGGAGGCCAATGACTAATGCCTTACGCCTTGGTGCATTATCATGAGCTGGCGCTGAAAGGCCGAAACCGGGGATTCTTTGAGAAGCGGTTCGTCCAACATCTTCGCAATACCTTGCGTCACCACCAACGCATTCACGGCGAAGCGCTGGCTGGACTGGTCCGACATACCTCTCAAGACGATACGCCGTGGGATGCGATCCAGGAAGGGATTCGCCATACCTTCGGCGGAGTCAATTTTGCCCAAGCCCACGCACTTCCCATTGACTATGACACACCTGATTTGATGCCCCTCTGCAAAGCCATTGAGAACATTCTACCCACGCAGTCCTTTCAGACCTTTCGCGTTACCACTAAACGGGGCGATAAGCGGTTTAGTAAAACTTCAGTTGAGGTGAATCGGGAAGTTG
>CAYMQW010000381.1:0-2780 GCA_964392595.1 uncultured Nitrospiraceae bacterium | reverse complement strand
CCATAGCTATACTATGCCTCGAGTTTTCCTCAATCGTTCCGTCCAAATCCAACCAAAATCTTGGCGCGATATTGGTCAAGTTATTTTCTCGCGGGTCCTTAGCTTCTGGCCAGAGCCTGCTCGATACCGGTCACAATCTGTTGGGATAATGGCTTGAGGCCTGGACGGTATCGAGCAATGATGTTTCCTTGTCGATCAACTAAAAACTTTTGAAAATTCCATTTAATCTCGCCTGGGAAGGGACTTTCCTTTGTTAAATATTGATACAACGGATGGGTGTCCTCACCTTTCACACTGATTTTGGTAAACAACGGAAATTCTAACGCGTACTTCGTATAGCAAAATGATTTGATCTCCTCGTTTGTCCCCGGTTCCTGTTTTCCGAAGTTGTTAGCGGGAAAGGCCAAAATTTCTAACCCTTGTTCCTGGTATTGCTCATATAGCGTTTGTAATCCTCCGTATTGCGGGGTGTTGCCACACAGGCTGGCGGTGTTGACGAGAAGCAGGACTTTTCCCTGAAAGCGTTGAAGGTCAACGGGATGGCCATCAATGTCATCCATGGTGAAGTTGTAGACGGGTGCCAGGGCCGCTTGCGTGCCTTCTTTGACCCGGTCGGAGCCCGGTTCAAATGAATACCCCGGTTTGCAACTGAGGGTGAGGCTCAGAAAGAGAATGGTGCCAAAGCCGAATGCGAAGTGTCGTGAAGGGATATCCATGGAAGGGCTCCTTTTTGCTTTACAACTTTTTGTGCCAGTGTTGCATGTCCTGAACGAACTTTTTCTCCAAGCGTGTAGTACTGACGAATCACCAATAATAGGGCCTTTCGTAAGGGCCAAAGTAATAGGGATTCCAGTAATACGGGCCGTTCCAATAGGGCTGATATCGATATGGATAATACCCATAGGGATAATTCACTGCTTTTGGCCAAATCTTAAGATGTTCAATAGTTATCGTAGGATAGGTGTAATCCATTTCATCCAAAGGTTCGGTTTGACTTCCTGAGACAGAGCCCACAATCGTGATGCGAGTGCCCTCGGGGACAATGGCCGGATCCAAAAAGTCCAGTTCTTGTGCCATAAATCTGCCTTGGGACTGCATGCGATCCATGACTGGTTCATGAGAGTCGTTCAAAGGAAGTTGCAAAATCATAAGCTGCGTATGGTCTTTCATCCGTTTAGCCATTAAGACCTCTCCGCCCAAAAAAAGAGTGGTGCCGTTGTACGATTCTGGGGATTCTTTGATTTGTTCAAAGTTTAGGGCCGGGTCCACTTTGGACAAAGTGTCTTGAGGGACCCAATCGTCGTGATAACTCGACGCACAACCCGACAGGAGGCCGAAGTAAACAATGAGGGAGGCCATGAGGGTACGCATAGGGGATTACCTTATTTAAAGGGTATGGCGCATTGTACTCCCAAGGAAGAGGATTGCCAATTTTCGGGGTAAGGGCCTGTTAGAAGTTAACTTGGACAAGGTCTCGCCGAGATTTGGACGGAACGATTGAGAAAAAGCCGAGGCATGGCACGGTGATGTTGAGGCTTTTTCGATTGAGCCGTGTTCAAAGATGGCCTGAAGATAGGATGCGAGATCTCCAAGTTATTTTTTAACAGGCCCTTAGCCCAAAAAATTGAGCGAGAAACGAATAGGGAGGTCTACGACGCTGCGAACAGCGAAGAATCCGTCTTGGGCTGGGGTAAATTTCCACTTCTTGATGGCCTTGGCTGCGGCTTTATCTAACACGGTATGCCCACAACTTTCCTTGACGTGTACCGTTCCCGGACGGCCGTCTTGCAGAATTTCCACGCGTAGAAGGGTTTTACCTTCTAATCCCATGACACGAGCAATTCTGGGATATTGGGGGACGGGATTAAACAGAATTTTGGGAGGTGTGGTAGTGGTGAGGGATTGTCCTGCTTTATGGTCCACGAGGATGCGGGTGCTTGAGTGAGCCAGATCACGCACGCGTTGGATTCGAGGTATCAGTTGGATAAACTTTTCTGGAGTCGGGATCGTGGATGCAACTTGACCAATCAAGTGGGTGTGTCGATTGGTACCGGCTGTTACATGTCGGATCGGGGAAGAAGATGTATCTCCCAGACGAATCATATGAAACAAATTCGAACCAGCCGTCGTCGTCGGGTTCAAGGGTTTCTGAGAGGCAGTGACCGAGTTGGGCTGAGGCGCTTTAGGGAGGGTCGGTATCGAAGCTACCTGAGACGTAACCGGCATCACGTCCACTAACCTAACGGTTAGTAGGGAGGAAACAGAATCGGGGGGATGGGACCCAACGAGAACCGCGAGCGTTAAGAAACCTGCTAGATGAAGTGTCAGCGAGTAGGTAGCGAACACCCAAAAGTGTTGAAATTTGTTTTTGCGAAAAGCCATACTCTCACGTCTCGAAAGAAGATGAGTCAAAAAAGGACCTCACCTAGGAAAGTAAAAGGATATAATGTGTGGGGTTTGTTCTTTAACCTTGTAATTCTCTCCAAGTTATTGCTGTATAACCGTCTGGCTCCTGATCCTTATCATCGCAACAATGACAAAAGAAATTGAGAGGAAATAATTGCCTAGTCAGTATTGAGCATAACGTGGGGGCTTGCCATACAATCAGCAGGACCAGGAAAAATCTTTGGTCTGAGAAAACTTGCGCAACTCGGTATAATGGGACTGTTGAATATCTCGCTCCCATTGCAAATAAAAGCCTGAGATGAGCCGAATATCGTCAGTTGGAGGGAATGTTCAAAAAAGTTCGTCCAGCAAGGCCGCAGCCATTTTGACGCGCG
>CAYMQW010000380.1:0-2781 GCA_964392595.1 uncultured Nitrospiraceae bacterium | reverse complement strand
GTCTTCAGCCTAAATACCTGAGTACTTACGAATATTTTATGGCAATCCAACGTAGCAAGACAACACTGACCCCACACGGTACAATGGCAAAATGATCGCCATGCCACTTGGAACACTACTCATTACCGGCGGCTCCGGCTACTTAGGCTCCCAGGTCGTTCACATGGCCCAAGATTGGAGCATCCATGCGATCTACCTTCATCACATACCAGCACCTTCACCGCACGCTACGTTTCACAAGTGCGACTTGCGGGATGTAAAGCAAGTCGAACAATTGTTTATAGCAGTTCGCCCATCCGTCATTATCCACACGGCCTGTTCCAATCAAAACCAAGACAACATGGACTCAATCCTCCCCGCCGCACGCAACCTGGCCGAGGCAGCCGTCAAAATCGATGCGCGATTCATTCATGTGTCCACAGACCTCATCTTCGATGGAAAACAGGGCCCATATTCCGAATCCGCAACACCTTCACCCTTGTCGGAGTATGGACAGGCCAAAGTACAGTCTGAAAAAATCGTGATGACCTACAACACAAAGGCCCTCGTGGTGCGCCCATCACTCATTTATGGCATCAACCCCATCGACCACCAAACATTCTGGCTCATCAAGGGAATTGAGGAACACCAACCGATCAGATTATTTACCGATGAATATCGCTCCCCCATATGGGTGAACACGTTAAGCCTCGCACTCCTGGAATTGGCCGAAAGCACAGTGACTGGGATTGTGCATCTCGCCGGCCATCAGGCATTAAACCGATGGGAGTTCGGCCAAGCCATGCTGAAAATGCTGAAACGGAACACCCCGCCAAATGTCGTGCCGTCAACGATTAAAGAATCAGGTCTGATTCGACCGCAGAACCTGACACTCGATATTACCAAGGCGCAACAGCTCTTGAAGACACCATTGCTTTCAGTCGCTGAAGTTAGTCATCAGCTGTGTCAGGCAGAGTAATGCCTTGTTTGGCCAACACGGCTTGAATCGCCTCTATTGCGATCGGTCCCTCTCGCACAATACATGGAAGGGCAACGAGACTCACAATCGTAGACGGCAATCCTCCTGGTGAGAGCCCACTATCAAGAATTAAGTCAATTTCTTCCCCAAATTCCTTCAGAACCTCCTGCGCATGAGAAAGAGGGGCTGAATTCGTTCGATTCGCACTTGTCCCTGTGAGGGGCCCTGTCGTGCGTAAAATCGACAGTAACCGCTGGTCCCCAGGGCACCGAACGCCGATTGTTCCGGTTCCCCCGATGAGAGGGTTAGGAAGGTCTGATCGGGCAGGAAAAATACAGGTCAGCGGACCGGGCCAAAAGTGATCCAAAAAAGGAACGGCCCACGAGGGAACGGAGAGAGCCACAGAGTCGAGTTGGCTTCGCTCGCCGATCAACACGAGCAGAGGTTTGTCGGAAGGTCGGCCTTTAAGTTCGGCGACCCGGTCAACAGCAATTGGAGACAAGACCGAAGCGGCCAGCGCGTAAAAACTTTCCGTGGCAACAGCCAAAACTCCGTCCTGCGACACGCATTGAGACACCTCCTCAAAAAACTCGGAAGAGGGATTGACTGGAACGTGGAGGATTTTGGCCACAAGACCCTAAGAAGAAGTAATGCGTAAACCGTTATGCGTCGGCGTGAAGAGTACAAACCCTACCTTAGGACCTGAGAGAAAATAACTTGAACAATTTCGCATCCAATCTTCGGGCCATCTTTGAACGGGCCTCAATCGAAAAACCCTCAACATAGCTGTGCGATGCCTCGGGTTTTTCTCAATCGTTCCGTCCAAATCTAACCCAAATCTTGGCGCGAAATTGGTCAAGTTGTTTTCTCTCAGGTCCTTATTCAATTAATCACTCTTGACACATCACGCATTACGACACGGTTGGCAATATCGTTGCGATAATACTGGCCATCAAAATGTATGGTTTGCACGGCTTCATAGGCCTTGCTTCGCGCTTGGGCAAGGTTCGAGCTCACAGCCGTCACCCCAAGAACCCGGCCTCCGGACGTCACAATCTGATCATCTTTCCAGGCAGTTCCAGCATGAAAAACAGGAACCGAGTCCGAAGAGATAGAATCAGGAAGCCCAGCAATCGGCACGCCAGTAGGATATTTCCCGGGATACCCCTCGGAGCTCATCACCACACACACGGCCGCTTCCTCGGACCATTCAATGTGCAATTGTTCCAGCCGATGCTCAACCACTGCTTCCAACACATCAACCAAATCCGTTTGTAACAATGGCAACACCACCTGCGTTTCAGGGTCCCCGAATCGAGCATTAAATTCAAGCACATACGGCACGCCATCCTTGACCATGACACCAGCATAGATCACGCCAAAAAACGGACTGCCGACCCGCGACAACCCTTCAATTGCCGGATACAACACTTCACGCATAATGGCATAGCGCAACGCCGGTATGGCCAACGGAGTCGGAGCATACGCCCCCATGCCGCCAGTATTGGGGCCGGTGTCGCCGTCTCCCACTCGTTTATGGTCTTGCGCGGCAAGCATTGGAATCACGGTTTTTCCATCGGAAAAAGCCATCAAGGTAATTTCTTCACCCTGTATATATTCCTCGATAATTACCCGGTTGCCAGCCTCACCAAACGCATGTCGGTCCAGCATATTCAGGACAGCCTCTTTGGCTTCTTCATGCGTAAGCGCCACCACCACTCCCTTACCCTGGGCCAGACCATCTGCTTTAACCACGATCGGGACAGGACGGGAATCAAGGTATTGAAGCGCCGCACTGGCACTCTCAAACGTCCGAGACTCCG
>CAYMQW010000379.1:0-2783 GCA_964392595.1 uncultured Nitrospiraceae bacterium | reverse complement strand
ATCCGGCCCAAATCTTGGCGCGATATTGATCAAGTTATTTTCTCGCGGGTCCTTACGGGGTTTCAAAGATTTCATCAAAAAAAAGCTGCATGTGTTTCCACGATCGCGCATCAGCATGTTGGTCGTATTTCAATGCATCCATGCCATACGCATCTGCCCCTGGGTTAGTGAAACTGTGCCGCGCACCGGCGTACAGCACCATGTGCCAATCGATGTTGGCTTTGTCCAGCGCGGTTCTGAATTTCAAAATATGTTCTTCATTCAAAAATGGGTCGGCATTGCCGTGGGCAATCAGCATCTTGGCTTTGATTTTGGTCGCCCGTTTACCCACCAGCAAAGGCAGTGCCCCATGAAAACTGACGATGCCCTTCACCTCGGCTCCACTATAAGCTAATTGGATCACCGTCGCGCCTCCAAAACAATAACCAATGGCGGCGATGTTATGCCTATCAACATGATCCTGGCTTCGGAGGACCGCCAGCCCTTTAATAGCACGGGCTTGCCAATGGCTCACGTTGGCTTGCACCTGCTTCATCCATTTACCTGCTTGATCCGGGTGATCTGTGATTTTATCTTTACCGTACATATCCACCGCAAACGCGACATAGCCGAGTTCCGCGAGTTGCCGCGCACGATCGCGTGCGTAATCATTTAACCCCCACCACTCGTGCACCACTAACACGCCAGGCCGTGCGCCAGTGATTGCATCATCCCAGGCTAAAACACCTTCTAATCGCACATCACCATCGTGATAGGGAATGACTTTAGTTTGGACTTTGGCCGAAACTGTTAGAGCACACAGAAACAGACTGAGAACACAGATAAGGGCGACTCGCATATTAATCTCCAATTTAAGAGAATTTTCCAAGATACGAGACCATAAGGACATTCAGGACTCAGGGAATGATGATCATGCTTCCTGCAGGGGTTATACCCCAAATTTACGGGTCAGACAATATTGCGGCTGATGAATGCTCTGGGGAGTTCAAATACTCCCTAAATCGGCCCTTGAATAATCGATTCTTATGATAGTATTATGTTTTCCCTATGGAGCAGTATTTGGGTCGTGATCGAATACGAAAAAAGAGCCCCATCCCTTTCGGTAATGAGGCTCTCATACAAGGAGATTGCCCCCAAGCTAGGCTCTAGGGGAACCGGGTCCAATTTTTTCTAACATAGGCCATGCGGCTATTTGTTAGAACCCCCAAACACATAACAGAAAACTCTAAAAAAAGACTTTCTCAGATTAAGTCTTTTTTCAGGCCTATTAGTATGCAACAATTAACAGCTAACCCCTATTTCTGACTTTTTGTGAAGAACATCAGTAGGAGTTGAAGAATGTCTGTATTGCCTAAGCGGAGTATGATTGCGTCTATTATCCGATTCTTTGATTGCCATGTGACAGAGCCCATTGACCCAACAAAAGATCCTCATCGGATGGATTGGCTCCAATCGGCGCCATTTTTCTTCATGCATATCATGTGCATAGGGGTCTTGTGGGTAGGCTGGAGTGCCACGGCTGTCGCAATCGCCGTTGCGTTGTATGTGGTTCGAATGTTCGCGATCACGGGATTTTACCATCGCTATTTTTCTCATAGAGCCTTTCGAACAACTCGAACGTGTCAATTTATTTTTGCTGTGGCCGGAGCAACTGCTGTCCAACGGGGCCCCTTATGGTGGGCAGCGCATCATCGCACGCATCACCGGTACTCTGATACAAAACAGGACCTTCATTCTCCGCATCATACTGGGTTTTGGTGGAGCCAAATTGGTTGGCTCACCTCCAAACAAAATTTCGTGACCAAACTTAATCTGGTTGGGGATTTTTCCAGATTTCCCGAGCTGCAGTTCCTGAACCGCTTTGACACCCTGGTTCCCACCCTATTTGCCTTCTCGATATATGGCTTTGGGGAATTATTACACGCCTATGCCCCTGGTCTTGGCACTAATGGAATGCAACTGTTGATTTGGGGATTTTTTATTTCCACGGTGGTTCTCTTGCATGGGACAAGCACGATTAACTCTCTGTCCCATTTGCTGGGAAAGAAACGCTATGATACCCACGATGAAAGCCGAAATAACCCATACCTGGCCATCATCACCTTGGGAGAGGGATGGCATAACAATCACCACCATTATTCCTCATCCGCCCGGCAAGGCTTTTTTTGGTGGGAAATTGATATCACGTATTATGGACTCGTGGTTCTCTCGTGGCTGGGCCTGGTGTGGGATCTCAGACCAGTTCCCTCGCAATACCTGTACGCGCACCAACTAAAAAAAGAAGCGATGTAAACGACGGTACAACTTTCTGTGGTCCGCGCTATCACTTTTGATGAGTGACTTCCTGGTCGATCCCCAATCTGAACAAGGAACGCTACCCTTTACCATCGATCCTCGATTGCCCTTATGGTCTGTATTGAAGCACACGACCCGCCTCTTTCTCCAGGTTCTTCAGAAACCACTCACTGCCACACGGCATGCCTTTTTCGATATTTCGGCGAATCACGCATAAACCCTCCGGCTCATCCCCTTCCGTTAACCCACTCGACCAATTTGGAATAGCGTGAAAGGGGCTGTTAAATAATTCACGTCTGTAGATACTCACGGGCTCACGCCCCGTGGCACTTAAAATTCAAACTTGACCTGCATGTGCCCTTTGTCCACTCGTTCTTGATGGTCCACGTACAGCCGGATAACCGCCTCATTCAACCCAACCGTCGACGAGAAAAACACGCGAGACCACAGCACCGCGCCCCAATAGGCCTGCTTCAGCTCGGGGTACC
>CAYMQW010000378.1:0-2789 GCA_964392595.1 uncultured Nitrospiraceae bacterium | reverse complement strand
CTCCCTCAAATATAAGGAAGAAAGCTTGCCAGATATCTATTAAATTAACAATGCCCAGTTTTTATGGGAGCTGGAAGAGGAAATTGGGAGTCCCAACTTTCAAGATGCCTTGGACCAGAAAAAACTTGTGGCTCGACCTGACTCCGTATTGATTTCGGATACGATTTGGGTATCCCGACAAAAGCCAGCTATTCCCACTGGGCTTCGCGGATTACTCTCTGCTCAATTGTCCGTGCGAACGGGGACCACGGATGTGCATTCAGGATTAACAGGGGGAGGCGCGCGTAACCCCTTGGCTGAGTTATGTGATGCAGCTCATGCCTGTGCGGATGCTCGAACGGGGCGAGTGAAAATTCCTGGATTTTATGATGACGTGGTGCCACCTTCATCCAAAGAGATGAAAGAATTTTTATCGTCAGGATTCGAGGTAAGCCGTTTCAAAAAGGCCTTTGGGTTTCGTGCCATTCGGACTGAAGATCGTGCGAAACTCATTAAACGCATTTGGGCCGCTCCCACATTTGAAGTGCATGGCTTGGTCGGTGGGTATAGCGGCCCTGGTGTGAAAACCGTGGTGCCGCCTTCTGGCCAACTCAAAGTCAGCATGCGGCTCGTGCCAAACCAAAACCCGCAAAAAATATTTTCCCAACTCAAAGCCTTTCTGAAAAAACATAACTCCGATATTCGCCTGGAATGCGATGGACAGCTCGAGCCATTCCAAGGCGTGACTGGCGGTCCCTATGCCGATGCATTGCGAAAAGCCGTGCAGGCGGGGTTTGGAAAAACGCCAGCTTTTGTTCGAGAAGGCGGATCCATTGGAGCCGTCAAACTCATGCAACGAACCTGGAACGTGCCAATTCTATTCATGGGCCTCAGCCTCCCCGAACATGGCTACCATGCCCCAAATGAATTCTTCGATTGGCCCCAAGCCTCAGGCGGCATGCGTGCGTTCGTGGAATACTTTTCTCAGGTCGCGCATATGCGTGATGGGTAAAGCGTGAAGCCTCTCACTTTGGGAAAGTGCTTATCCGTCGCGCAACCGATTTCCTTCTAATTTCCAAATCCAATTCCACTCGGCCACTATCATCCGTACTTTTAATTATGCAGGGTTTCGCCCCTGCAGACGACCTCCTTTTGTTTCGGCAAAAGGAGGCAAAACCATTCTTGCCTGTTCGCGGCCCTTCCGACCCTGTTCAAAGCCGCAAGGTCTCCAGGGTGCCTCCGCCTCCGTCCCGAATCATGATGGCTCAGGAACTCGTTCCGAGGTGCAAAGCCACCTCTCCACTCAAACAACCTTCGCCGAGAAGTCGATTCGGGACTCCAGCTCCGCCGCGCCCAACGCAGGGGAAGGCAAAGACCTGAATGACAATCGAAAAAAATGATAAGGTGAGTTTACGGATTTGATCGAGGGATGCGTTAAAATGTAACAGAATACGACATTCTGTTATATGGTACTCCCCATAAAGGTACTTTGGCAGTGAGACGTCGTACGATTTGCTCGTCCGCTTACGACCCAAAGCGGACGTTCATAATCATTTGTACAAAAATAAAATTTCTAGGGAAATGAAAAAGCGGGAATCGCTAAAATATTATGAGGAAAAGTGTAAAGAGTAAGTGAGTTACCCCTTGCGATAAGAAGATTTATTTTTAGAGAGCCATTCCAGACGGCGACTTGGCCTACTCTGTTTTTACGCTCCATTGGGTTTGCACAACAAACCTGGTTCAATAAGGTGACTCCATACTTAATCCATGATTACTCCGCTCCAGTCTCTCCGGCCTGCTCTAACACCTCTGCTGCTTGTCTGTGATATGCTCGAAGTCGAATAGCCATGACAATCCGGCGAATGTAAAAGGCCAATACCAACAACAGCATACCCCCCAAGAAGAGATACCCGAGGCTAAGCAATAGCAGTATAACCGCCACAAAACCCCCCACAGTTATCCACCCTTTCAGCAGTTCTCGGCTTAATTCCGCTTCCCCTGCTCTGTGGAGTTCTACCTCAATAGCTTCCTCCGGTGTCATCGATATTCCAATTTTCCTTCGCTTCCCCCCGGGCTGCCATTCATCCCCGCTCTCCCGGGTGAAGCTTTCTGGCAGATTTGGTAAATATTAAATATCAAAAACAAAATTTGCAGGGTTCACGTTTTTCTTGGGCTTTTTCAATACTCATCGAATTCCACCAGTCATCATCTCTTTTTACATAATGACACTCTTCGCAATGAAAAGGGCGTTCCTTCCCGTGGGCCTTTGGATTGGGATTTCCAGTAGTTACCCAAACCTGTTTAGAGGAATGATCATGTTTATTGTCTTTACAATACATAACCTATGAACCTCCAATTACTATGGATATTTCCCCATGCCTGAGAAGTTCTCTAGCATACATGCCAAGTTTTTACAATTAAAGGAAGGAGCAAGAACAGGAGATGGTTCAGTGTGTTGTATCAAGGAAGGCGTTGGGATAATAAGGCCAGCATTTGTCCATTCGGTTCTCGTCTTACGCACACGAGGACTCTCTCCCCAAGCAATGCTGGCTCAGTAACCCTTGCGCCATACATTTTATGGTGAACAGACAGGGAAGCACGATGAAAGTCTCCCTGCCAGACCTTCAAGACCCAAGTCATGGAGCACACAGGGGAAGAAGGGTGGCTTGAGAGTTGGGACTGTTCCGTTTCAGCACAAGTTTGACAAATGAGGGAGACCATTGAGAGGTTACATAAACCTTTTGACAATCTTTATGGCTCTTCCCCTGATCGAGTGGGTTGGTTATTGTATGAGGCATGAGAGACAAAGA
>CAYMQW010000377.1:0-2803 GCA_964392595.1 uncultured Nitrospiraceae bacterium | reverse complement strand
GAACCATTCCCATCGTGGGTGATGCCATTTTAGTGGACCGTGAATTCGGTACCGGGGCAGTCAAAATCACTCCTGCCCATGACTTTAATGACTTCGAGGCTGGCCAGCGTCATCAGCTCCCGCATCTTTCCATTTTGAATTACCGTGCACAGATTGATCCGGAAGGATTAGAGAAGGCCGAAGTCGAACCTTCCTTGCGAGCCCGATTAGCTGAATTGCCAGTGGGGAAAGCCCGTACAATCGTGATCGAAGCGCTACAAGCGCAGGAACTCCTTCCGTCAATCGACGATCATCAAATGGCTTTGGGGAAGTGCTATCGCTGCAAAACCGTGGTGGAGCCGTTTCTCTCTCCACAATGGTTCGTCAAGATTCAACCCCTTGCCGACCCCGCGATAAAAGCGGTTGAGACAGGCGAGATTCGGATCATCCCCGAAACCTGGGCGAATAATTATCTTGGGTGGATGCGTGGGATCAAAGACTGGTGCATCTCTCGCCAAATTTGGTGGGGGCATCGAATTCCCGCGTGGTATTGCACAACCTGTTATCCCGAAGTCAAACACGTTGATCAGGGGGCAGGAAGCAGCAGCATTCCTCCGAACGCGACTCCGATCGTTGGCCGAACGGCTCCTTCAACCTGTCCAACCTGTCACAATGCGGAATTCATTCAAGATCCTGATGTGCTAGATACATGGTTTTCCTCTGCCCTGTGGCCCTTCTCAACTTTGGGATGGCCGGATGAAACTCCCGATCTCAAAGCCTTCTACCCTACCGCAACTCTCGTCACGGGTCTCGATATATTGTTTTTCTGGGTCGCCCGCATGATTATGATGGGGTTGAAGTTCACCGGCAAGCCTCCCTTTCGAGATGTTTACATTCATGCGTTGGTCCGGGATGCCGAGGGCAAAAAAATGAGCAAGTCGAAAGGAAATGTCATTGATCCCTTAACCAAGATGTCGCAATACGGCACGGATGCCTTGCGGTTCACACTGACATCCATGGCCTCTCCGGGGCGCGACATAAAATTGTCAGAAGAACGCATCGAAGGCTACCGAAACTTCACGAACAAAATCTGGAATGCGGCGCGGTTCATTCTCATGAACGCGGATGGCAAAATCGAAATCCTCCCCTTTCAGGACCGACCATTGATTGACCGGTGGATTCTCACTCGACTCAATCATGTGATTGAATCCGTCAACACCAGTTTGGAAAACTACCGGTTTGATCAAGCCGCGAGTCAGCTCTATCATTTCATTTGGCACGAATACTGTGACTGGTACTTGGAGCTGATCAAACCTACACTCCTAGCCGGCAACACACCGGAAGGCCGATCCACACGCCACACGCTTTTTGAATCATTTGAAATCGTGCAGCGCTTGCTTCATCCGCTCATGCCCTTTCTCACCGAAGAAATTTGGCAGGCCATCCCGCATGAAGGGGAAAGTATTGTCATACAAGCTTACCCCACCTCACAAAAGGAGTGGGTTGATCCTAAAGCCGAAGAAGCGTTTCACATTATCGAACAGGTGGTGACCATCACACGGACTGGACGAGCACTTTTAGAATATGGGCCATCGAAAAAGTTGACCCTGTACGGAACCGCCAAAGATCCCGACCAAGTGTCCCAACTTCATACCCTTAAAACTCACTTGGAACATTTGGGGCGTGGGGAACTCCGGGTCACCGAACAAGATGATTGGCCAACCGATCATGTTCTGCGACTCATAGTCGGAGGCTTCACCATCGGCATCCACATTGAAGGTGAAGTCGATCTCAAGAAAGCCCTGGATCGTATTCGCAAGCAAACACAAGCGAAACAGAAAGAAGCCACACGCCTGCAAGGCCGCCTGGCTTCCGTTGACTTTACCGCCAAAGCGTCGCCAGAGGTCATTCAAGAATCCAAGGAGCGACTTGAAGGGCTGACTGCGGAACTCTCGCTTCTCTCCAGTAGTGAACAGCAACTTCAGAAAATGGTATCGTAAGGTCCTATGTCGAACACGAGACTTTCTTCCTTTGATTTCGAACACATTGTCAAAGCCGCGTTAGATGAAGACATCTCCCACGGGGATGTGACGACAAACATTCTTGTTCTATCTGTCACGACAACGCATGCCACAATACAAGCCAAACAAGCACTGACTGTTGCCGGAATTCCCGTCGTTCAAAAAATTTTCGAGCTGTTAGACCCAACCATCTCGCTTACACTTGAACATGGGGATGGGGACACGATAACGACTGGCCAAGTGATTGCCTCACTAGAAGGTTGCACGCGATCCATTCTTACTGGCGAACGTGTGGCGCTGAATTTCCTTCAACATCTCTCAGGCATCGCGACTCTGACGAAACAATTTTGCGAGGCCGTTCACGAGTTTCCCGCAAAAATCTTGGACACACGAAAAACAACTCCTGGCCTTCGAAAACTCGAAAAATGGGCCGTGACCATGGGCGGAGGGTTGAATCACCGCATGTCGTTGAACGATGGCATTCTGATCAAAGATAATCACCTGGCCATTCTCAAAACACAGGGAATAAACATCACTCAAGCGTGCCGTTTGGCAAAAACAAACGGACCCCACGGGCTCAGGATATGCGTGGAAATAGAATCTCTTGACGACACTGACCAAGCACTTGAAGGACAGGCTGATGTTCTTTTACTCGACAACATGACTCCTGAGTTAGTCCATCAGGCAGTGACCCAAATCAAAGGCCGAGCCATCGTCGAAGTGTCAGGAGGAATCACGCTCACAAATGTTCGCGAATTTGCGGCAGCGGGTGCGGATTATATTTCCATCGGGGCATTAACACA
>CAYMQW010000376.1:0-2803 GCA_964392595.1 uncultured Nitrospiraceae bacterium | reverse complement strand
TCGCGCTCACGTACTGAGAGTACGCTCCGCGCGTCAAAAGGGCTGCGGCCTTGCTGGAGAGACCCTTCGGAAAGACTCAGGGCATGTTTTTTTGAACATTCCCTCCCACTGAAGCTGTGGGGCTCATCAGGAGCTTTTATTGGCTCTTGACGTGAATTATTCAATAGCCCCTTAAGGTATCTGATTACAGACAACTTTTGAGCCATGGTGCCTGGATGATACGACCGATTCAATTTCAAACGGTTGCACAGCGATTCTGAGTGGTGAGCCTTTTCTGTGTCGTTCTGCTCATGCTCGAACTATTTGCTGTTGGCCTTTCACCCGTGCTGGCAGAATCCGGGAAGCCAGCACTCGCCGAGCAGTTTTTTGCCAAAGGCCTTGGGTACTACTGGGCGCAAGATATGCCTCAGCATTATGATGAAGCGTTTGTGTGGCTATCGAAGGCAGCAGAATATGGCCACCCTCGCGCGCAATCGATTCTTGCGGATATGTATAACAATGGCTTGGGGATTCACATTGATTATCGAGAGGGTTGGAATTTCACTCAGGCTTCAGCGCACCAGGGTGATCTCTATGGCCAATTTTTGTTGGGTAAGGCTTTCTATAAGGGGCTGGGAGTTGAGAAGGATTTGGAAAAGGGAACGAAAATTTTGTCTCAGACATTGATTGCGTTTGAAAGAGAAGTGGAATCAGGGGATGCTCACGAACAAAGTGGCCTCGCTTGGATTTATTATAATTTGAGCACTACCACCAAAGATTATCGGAAAGCCCGTTATTGGTATGAAAAAGCCGCAGTTCACGGATATGCAATTGCCCAAAGTAATTTGGGGTTGATGTTTGAACGTGGCAATGGCGTGAGAAAGAATTCAAAAGCTACGATTGTCTGGTATCGTCGTGCAGCCGAACAGGGCTATCCCATTGGTCAATACAATTTGGCCCTTGCGCTTGGAGAAGAGGGAGACCTGAATAGCAAGTTTAGATTGTTTCGCTTGGCTGCCAATCGTCATTACGGACCGGCTCAGGCTCATTTGGGCTGGATGTATGAGAAAGGTAAGGGTAGGCCGATAAATTTGGAGAAAGCAGTCTCGTTGTACCGAAAGGCTGCTGGGCAGGATCATCGATGGGCTCAGTATCGGTTGGGCCGTCTGTTCCAATATGGCACAGGTGTTGAACAAGATTACCAAGCAGCGATGAAATGGTATCGTGTTGCTGCGGACAGAGCCTATAAGAGAGCCATAGCGAAGGTTGGTTATTTTTACGAAAAGGGGAAGGGCGTTCCAAAAGATTATACAAAAGCCAAAGAATGGTATATCAAAGGTGCGAGGTTGGGAAATGGTTATTCACAGGAACGCCTTGCCACGTTCTATATGAGAGGGTGGGCTGGGGAGAAAGACGTCGAAAAGGCTTTAGAATGGTTTAAAAAAGCATCTTACAATGGAAGAGAACGAGCATATTATGCAATAGGATTGATTCATGAGGAGCAGCAGAAGTACTCGCAAGCCATTCGATGGTATCTCCTGTCAGCAATCAAGGGATATACCTTTGGTCTCAAGCGGGCGGTGTATTTAATGGTGTTGTATCCGGTGATCTCGCTCCGAACCTAGTCCGCTTTTGACGAGAGATTCCTTCCTTCTGTTTTCCGCAAAACACAGTTCAATAAATCCGAAACTCGAATGAAACCGCAAATCTGGCAAGCCTAATTTTACGGGGGCCACTAGTTTGCCCCTTCTTCCTTCTCAGAGTCTCCACGGCAGAGTGTGGTGATGTGCTGCCAATCGTCTAGTGGGAACAGGCTATGCACGGATTCACTTGCGGCTTCGGCTTGCGCCCGGAGTTTTTCAACCCGGTCGCCTGCTGCCGGATGCGTTGAGAGATAGCGCCACAGTGGGTCGTGGTCATTGTCACCATGCTGCTCCTTTAAATAGTCGAAGAAACTGAGCATGCCTTTCGGATTGATGCCTGCCGCGAGGAGTAAGGCCATGCCTTCGCGGTCAGCTTCTTCTTCTGCCGAACGACTATAGGACAATGATTGCAGTACGTGCGCGCCTTCGAACACAAAGGCCATGATGCCGCTGACATCTCCGGTGAGCGCGCCGATGATCAAACCAAGCGTCATGTTTTGCACGAGTAGCCGCATGCCGTGTCGTTGGAGCACATGTTGAATTTCGTGAGCCAACACGCCAGCGAACTCCTCCGGGGTCTCAGTGCTTTCGAGCAGACCTCGAAAGACTACGATGTATCCACCTGGTAGGGCGAGGGCATTAAGAATCGGTTTGTCGATAATGGCAATGCGAAACGTGTATGGGACTGGTTCCACGGTGGAAACTAAGGCTTGGACCAAAATATTGGTTTTCTCTAGAAGACGCGAGTCCGTGCACCGTTCGTCTGATGGAGCAATTTCTTCGATCAGAGCTTCGCCCAAATGGTTTTCCCAGGAGTAGGGAATGAGATGAGTGAGTGGGCTGGCAAGGGCCGGGACCCCTTTTGCGTACACAACCCAGAGGAGCGGGATGGCCAGGAGTCCCGCCGCGACGGTGAGCCAGACGCGGCGAGTGCGTGGGTGTGGGTTATGAAGATGCCTCACTTCACCGGGCGCAATACGATGAAGGGCTGCTAAAAATTTGGCATTGTCCACGACCAGCAGATCGTGGTGATCGTCCCTTCGCTCTAGCCGAACTTCCTCTCCTTCATAATGTCCTTGGGTTTGATGGATTTCACTATATGGCCAGAAGCAGGGTCTATCGGGCGTGCCATGAATTCTGAGTCCCGTCGGGGTAATGTCTATGGATACGCGATGAGCGAT
>CAYMQW010000375.1:0-2810 GCA_964392595.1 uncultured Nitrospiraceae bacterium | reverse complement strand
GTTGATGCGCCATTGCTTTCAAATAGAAGGCTTTCGGTCAGTTCAAGCTCTAGAAATTGAGGATCAAGCCTGCTCTCGGCCAGAATGCTTTCCACTTTGCTCACAAATGATTTTTGCCGAAATTGTCTGGCTGATAAATTGACACTGACACTCGATAAGGGGAAACCTGATTCCTGCCATTCCTTATTCTGCCGACATGCCGTGGCCAGCACCCACTCGCCCATAGGTACGATCATGCCATTTTCCTCGGCCAGGGGAATGAATTCTTCAGGATGAATGAGCCCACGTTCGGGATGACACCATCGCAACAATGCTTCCAGGGAAATGACTCGTCCACTTTTCAAGTCAATCAGAGGCTGATAATGTAGCAAAAATTCTTCACGTTCCAGGGCATGGCGCAATAGGGTTTCCATGGCCAAATGTTGCGAGGCCTTACCATTTGATTCCATGGTGGTGGTATAAAAACGATAGGTATTTCGGCCTTGCCGCTTGGCTCGATACATGGCCATATCCGCATTTTTAATGAGCGTGTCAGAATCTTTCCCATATTGAGGATGAATGGCAATGCCGATACTTGGCGTGACAAAAAGTTCCTGATCCTGAACCATAATGGGCTGTGCTACGATTTGGAGCAGTTCTTGAGCCACATTTGTGGCATCTTGCACGGTTCCAATACCTTCGAGGATGACGGTGAATTCATCGCCTCCCAACCTGGCAACTGTATCGCTTTTCCGCATGCGAGAACGGAGACGCTCCGCCACCACTTTTAACACCTGATCGCCGCCGTCATGCCCCAATGAGTCATTAATAATCTTGAACCGGTCTAGGTCGAGGAACATGAGCGCAACATGTTTTCCATTGCGTTCGGCCCGAGCCAGGGCCAGAGACAGGAGTTCCTTAAAAAGACTTCGGTTGGCTAAACCTGTCAACGAATCGTATTGAGCCAAAAACGCCATTCGCTCGTCCGCCCGTTTACGTTCCATCGCATAACGAATCGACCGTTCTAACAATGTCGAAGTGATCTGGTCTTTGACCAATGAGTCCGCGGCCCCGGCCTTGATCGCTTCGGTATCCACCCCATGATCAGCGTGTTCCGTGAGCATAATCAAGGGAGCCTTACATCCGTTATAAATGGCCTCTCGAATTAAATCGAGGCCTGACCGTTCACCTAATTCATAATCAACTAAATACACATTATGAGAATTCCGTCGAATCAACTCTAGTGCGTCCTCATAACTCGACACCCACTCGTGGGCAAACTGCTGGGGGCCAGCCTCTGATAATAATTTTTTCGTTGAGTCACAATCCTCTTCTCGAGGATTCACAAGAAGCACTTGCACTTGGCTGCTCTCCATATCAGCCCCCTTAGTCGGTTGGCTCACGACAGACCCCAAAAAACGCCAGCAGGTCTCCTGAAGTAGGATATTGATAATCATTGCCCAGACCACGAATGGGCAACATTTTCTGTACTGTCCATTAGGTGAGCAAGATTGATACCGGAGTAGCCTGCCTCCACTTCAACCATGGCCAAGATTCTTATCTATGTTTAACCTATTGAATAAATGGTCCATTTTTTCTCCTGTTGATGACCAGACAAGAGGCAAGTTTTTCCTACTTCCACGTCAAAAATCTGACATGTCTGAAATTTTGACACCAATGGACGGAGAAACTGGTAAAAGGCAGGAAATATAACGGGGAAGATAAAACCCACTTAGCAGGATAGGGAAAAGGGCCGACATGCTCCTTTGAGGGTACAAAGCCGCACTGAGTGGGGCCTTATCACGCTCAGAATGCGAAAGAACGCAAGGGGCGGAACATGTCGGTATTCTATTGAGAAAGTCATTTTCGATAACATAGAAATCAGGACATTTTTTTAGTACCCGTTTTGACCCAATGCCATCGTTGTTTCAAAACACACCAGACTCGTGACAACCCAGGTCGCGACTCGTAATAATCGCAAGCCCTTCTTCTTTCCCAAAAATGGCCCTTTATCATTCCACGGATGATGGCCATTGATGATTTGATCCCATTGGGTTTCTGAGTAATGACTGCGCATAGTTCTATCCTCCATTAAAAAACACACATTCCCTGTCCACGGCTGGATCAAGAAACAACCGCCATAATCTTCATACAGCGCCCATTTATTGAAGGACAATGTGCCAAAAGGTGGCCAGAGGAACCTATCAATTACCTGATCACCAAATCCGAAGGGAGAGAATATTCATTTGCACCTAACACTTGTTATCGGCAACTCCCTTAACACGCTTGCCAAACCTTGACGTTGATAGATTTCATCGTACATGAGAAATACGCAAGAAATATTCGCTCAGGCTTTCTCCCATTGACCTAAGCCCAGATTTGAAATATATGAACAGAAACGCTTATGGTTATTTATTAATTAATTATGATCTCTTGTATGGCTAGCCAGCATAGGGCTGACTCGAAGGTCTGAGACAAAGGACGAATATGCATATTGCACAAGTGTTGAAACAACACCAACCGGCTATCAGTTTTGAGTTTTTTCCCCCAAAAACCGAAACGGCCTCTCAAGAATTATTTCACACGATTCAACAGTTGGTCCCCCTTAAACCGGCCTATGTCAGTGTGACCTACGGAGCAGGTGGATCGACTCGTACCTTGACTCACGATTTGGTAGTAAAACTTCAGGAAAAGACCAATCTGACGATTGTGTCACATTTAACCTGTGTGGGATCGAGCCAAGACGAAATTCATCACATTCTCCAGACTTACTATAAGCGCGGCATTAACAATATTATGTTGGATATGTTGAACGACGCGCCGTTTGTGGA
>CAYMQW010000374.1:1186-2815 GCA_964392595.1 uncultured Nitrospiraceae bacterium | reverse complement strand
CGTCGGCTTCGGATTCAATTTCATTCATCAGCTTCATGGCTTCGACAATACAGAGGACCTGCCCCTTGGTGACGATAGCATTTTCCTCGACATAGGCATCGGCATCGGGAGATGACGAACGGTAAAAGGTCCCAACGATTGGGGACGTGACGGTGAGGAGCCGCCCATTGTCAATTTCAGGGAATTCAATAGGGACAGGAGGCACAACCACTGGTTCAACCGATGGAACCGACACTGGAGTGGCAGATGAAACCAACGGAACACGATCTTTCCGAACACGGATACGCAAATCTTTGCGTTCGATTTCAATCTCAGTCAGATTTTGCTCGGTCAGAATGTCAACGAGTTCTTGGATCTCTTTGCGTTGATCGATTTTCATAAGGCCTGAGCTTGTTGATGTGATTCGACTCGTCGGGACAGCACTATCTCACCCGTTCAACATAGGTTCTGGTTCGGGTATCAACCTTAATGATCTCGCCGATTTCAAGATACAGGGGAACTTTAATCGTGGCACCGGTTTCCACCACGGCGGGCTTGGTTCCGCCACTGGCCGTATCACCCCGAATACCGGGATCAGTTGCGACGACTTTGAGTTCCATGAAGATCGGCAATCCAACCGAAATGGGTGTTCCTTCGTATATCAGAATTTGCACAAGAGTTTCTTCCTTGAGCAAATCCGTGCGGTCTCCGAGTTGACTTTTTTCAAAGGTAGACTGTTCGTAGGTTGACATATCCATAAAAGTATATGAGTCACCGCTCGCATAGAGAAATTGCATTTCGCATTCCTCAAGATCCGGTTCTTCAAATTTTTCACCAGATCGAAAGGTTCGATCCAAGACCTGGCTGGTTTTCATATTTTTTACTCTGGTGCGGACAAACGCACCCCCCTTTCCCGGTTTCACATGCTGAAACTCGATTATGGAAAATGGTGCCCCATCTATCTTCAGTCGGGTCCCATTGCGAAACTCAGATGTTGAAATCACGATTTCCTATCCCTTTCAATAAAGACAATGGCATACCCCTATCCTTGCAAAAACATAGTGTTTATTTCGAAGTTGATTGTTTCGATTGGATATGATCGAGTGCGGCTTGCACTCCTAACAGATAACTCGTTGGACCGAAACCACTAATCTGCCCCAGCGCCACTCCGGCCAAAAACGATTGATGCCGGAATTCCTCTCGTTGATGAATATTCGAAAGATGCACCTCGACCGTCGGCACCTCGGTGCTTAACACAGCATCTCGCAAGGCAATACTGGTATGGGTGTACGCCGCAGGATTAATCACAATGGCATCAAATTGCCCTCGCGCCTCCTGGATCCACGTCACTAAATCCCCTTCACGATTCGACTGCCTGGCTTCTAAGTGAACCCCGGCTTCCTTGGCCCATGAATCCAGCATTCCATTGATATCCTTCAATGTTTGAGGTCCATACAGGTCCTTTTCGCGCACACCAAGCATATTGAGGTTAGGACCGTGTAAGACTAAAATTCGAATCATGATGACAATTGATGAGAATGTGAATAAGGGAAGCAGGTGTCAAGATTTGCTTTGGGATTCTAACAAGGTGGTCAAATTGGGTCAATGGAAGAGATGCGGTGCTGGCAAACCAGCCCGACACACTGATAT
>CAYMQW010000374.1:0-1176 GCA_964392595.1 uncultured Nitrospiraceae bacterium | reverse complement strand
CATGCATCAGGCAAGGAAGGGCCTGGCAAGACGTTCACTGCACATGCCCCGTATCGGAGCATAGACCGGGATTCTAACAAGGTGGTCCAATTGGGTCAATGTATGGATCCTGTTGCCCAGGGTGAATGTATTCTTCCCCACTTCCAGTCTACATTCAATCAGTTGAAGCCAATTCTGAACATGCCCCCATCATTCAGGTAGAAGGTGTGATATTGTCCATCACGGGAGCGACACGTTGTGCGCCTGCACGAGATTGTCGTCCGTCCAGTGTGCGCCGCCGAGGAGTTCCGGTTTCAGGACGCCATGCGCACCTATCCATTACCTGGGAGCCCTGCCGAAGATTGGGAACACCCTCTGGTCTGTTGCCTGTTGTAAGGATGACTGGCTGGTGCTGGTGAGTTTTGCTGCAGCGGCGTTGCAATGCGGCGTTCGCGACGAGTGGATCGGCTGGGCCTTTCGGCACCAGTTCGACCGACTGAACCTGGTGGCCAACAATTCCCGGTTTCTGATCCTGCCGCAGTGCCACCATCAGAACCTGGCGTCGCGAGTGCTCTCGCTCTGCCGGCAACGGATTCAGCAAGACTGGCGGGATCGGTTTGGGTTCCCGCTACTGCTGCTGGAGACCTTAGGGGATCCCACCCGGTACCAGGGCAGGATCTACCAAGCAACCAACTGGCGGTTTCTTGGGCTCACGAAGGGGTATGCCCGGACTCGGACCGGCTATCGACACCCCGCACACGCCCAAGAAGGTCTTCGTCCTGCCTCTGCAACGCAATACGCGCGCATTGCTGTCTCACCCCGTGTTACATCCTCCGTATCAAACCGGAGTGCCTCGGATGCAATGAACGGCTGCCCCCATGCGAGCAGTGCCTGATTTGTTCAAGGAGATTCCCGCCCCCCGCCGGGCCGAGGGCCGCCGCCATCGACTTGAAGGGGTGTTGGCGCTGGCTGCGGCCGCGACCCTGTGTGGGATGCGCGGTTACAAAGCGATGGCGGATTGGGCCCGGGCGCGGGGCCAGAAAGTGCAGGCCCGGTTTCGCAATCGACAGTATCTCGTGCCCAGCGAACGCATCATCCGAGATGTGCTGATTCGGGTCGATCCTGCCGAATTGGATCACGCTCTCCAAGGCTGGAATGCTCACGATGGCACCGTCGACGAGAGCCTGGCGATCGATG
>CAYMQW010000373.1:0-2815 GCA_964392595.1 uncultured Nitrospiraceae bacterium | reverse complement strand
TCCCAGGAAACGCGACCCCACCAGCCTGCTTCACCTCCCGTTTCCATCGGCGGAGTATGTCTCGGTTCATTCACAAATTTCGTGCGGCCTTCACCAGGGTATAGCCCTGCTCAAGGACCAAAGCGACCGCCTCACGCTTAAATTCTGACGTAAATGCTTATCCGGTTGACTCCGGTTGATGTAATTGGACCCATGGCTGCGTTTCAAAATCCTCGGAATTTCAGCAAAAAAAGGGGCATTAACGCTGTGGGATCTGCCTAACCGGAGTCAACCGGATAAGCATTTCTGACGTATACTCTTTTCTCACTGCTCCTGTCATCCTTCACCTCCTGGCCCGCAGTATGCCTCGGGCGTTTCGAAGTGTCCAATTCCATTAGACCACAACAATGAGCATGGCGCAGATAGCATCCGCTCGATTATGGAGGGTAACAACCGGATAGGCATGATTAGCCCGTTGAACCCGAGGATTCAGAAAATGAAGGTATTGCCGTCCAGGAACGGGCCTTGGAAGGAACGGTTACCGAGGATGTACACGATTCGGTTTCGGCAAGCCCGTAAGGAAGTTAATGCGGTGAGCCAGATGGCCTGCCCCAAAGCCATTGTCAATATTCACTACCCCGATTCCCCCTGAACAGGCATTTAGCATCGTAAGCAGCGGGGCCACGCCTCCAAAATTCGCGCCGTAGCCTTGGCTTGTCGGCACCGCGATGAGCGGTGTTTTGACAAGCCCCCCCACGACACTTGGTAAAACACCATCCATTCCGGCTACCACAATCAACACACGGGCTCGCTGAATGCGATCTAGGTGGTCCAGCAAGCGATGCACCCCCGCGACGCCAACATCGAAGAGCGTTTCCACCGCACTCCCCATCACGCTTGCCGTGACCCGGGCTTCTTCCGCCACCGGAATATCCGCAGTGCCGGCGGTGATAATCAACACATCTCCTTGTGGTTGGGGGGCGTTCGATTGTATGACCACCATGCGGGCATCTTTCTCATACACTGCGCGGCGGCTGATCCGTTTCAAAGCCCGCGCAATAGTTGGATTGGCCCGTGTGGCCAGCACAGGGGCCTTTTTTTTCATGAGCCCCTTGGCAATGGCGATGATTTGAGCTTCAGTCTTGCCTTCACAAAGAATCGCTTCTGGCACACCATGGCGGAGCGTCCGATGATGATCAATTTTCGCAAATCCAAGATTCTCGTATGGAAGGGTCTGAAGTTGGTCAAGCGCGCGTTGGACAGAAAGGGATCCTTTCTGAACTTGTTGGAGAAGCAACTGTAAAATCGAGCGATCCATGTCTATTTCTCGCTTGTGGGGGATTCCGTGGGTGAGCGATACGTTTCTTCTTTGGCCGATCGAGACATCAAATCCTCCACCGCTTGCCGGGCTGATTGGCCTTCAAATAACAAAGCGTGGATACTCTGAACAATCGGCATCTCGACATGAAGTTGTGTGGCAAGGCTCATGGCCGCACGAGTTGTCCGAATGCCTTCTGCCACGGTGATTGTCTCCTTCATAATTTTCTCCAACGATTCCCCTTGCCCCAGCTTGAGCCCGACCGAGTAATTCCGACTGAGTGATCCTGTGCAGGTGAGGACGAGGTCACCCAACCCGGAAAGCCCATAAAACGTATGCACATCCGCACCGAGTGCGACGCCTAGTCGAATGATTTCCGCGAGGCCTCTGGTGATTAATGCGGCTCGCGCATTCGCACCGAGGTTGAGCCCATCGACCACGCCGGCGGCAATGGCCATCACGTTTTTGAGGGCGCCGCCTAATTGAGCCCCAATCAGGTCGCTTCCCGTGTACACTCGAAACGAAGAAGTCATGAACACTGATTGCAATTGAGTGGTGAGTGTCGAGTCTTGACCAGCCAAGAGAACCGTCGTGGGTTTTGATTGACACACCTCCGCGGCAAAACTTGGCCCGGTCAGCACAGTAATTCCATGAGCCCAGTTTGATGGCAATAATTCCTGGAGCACCTGGGTCATCAGTTTAAGGGTATCTTCTTCAATCCCTTTGGTGGCCACGATGATTGGTAACGCCTCGGAAGGAATCGGTTGCATTTTTTTGATTACGGACCGCATGGCATGAGATGGGACCGCCAGAAGGAGGAGGTCCGCATCACACAGGGCATCCGTGAACGAAGATGTTGCTGTGAGCGAAGCTGGGAGGGAAACGCCAGGCAAAAATACGGAGTTTTCTTTGTTGGTGTTGATGGCCTCGACAACCTCCGCTTCATAGGCCCAGAGCTTGACGGTCAGCGCATTTTCTGCCAAATGTCGCGCCAAGGATGTTCCCCAGGCCCCAGCGCCAATAACAGTAGCGTGACGGATGGTGGAATCAGGTGTGGTCATAGTATTTATTGGAAAAGCGTTGAATGGAAAAAAGATGCGGAATTATAGGAGTCGAATTCCAGAACTGTCAATTCGATTGAACCTGTTGATTCGAGTGGACCAATGACTGAACAAAAATCTTGTCCAGCATGTCATCAACGTATCACTCGAAACGTTAAGGTGTGTCAGAATTGCGGGAAACGGATTCCCGTCGGGTCCTTGTATGATGAGCGGGCCAAGGAAACACTCAACATCCAAATCCTCTACATTATGGTAAGTCTGTTAATCTTGGCCGTATTTTCCCGCCCTGGGAAGCAGCACCAGGCGAGCCGCCTGCTTATTTAGGCATGTATTTCATCCAATCTCCTCCCCAACCGGGGGCGGTGATTAGTAAGTTGTTTCAATCGATTGAATTAGTCACGATCGCCATCGGTGGGATGTACTTCTCCTTGCTGTTCCGAGAACGACCACGATAGTG
>CAYMQW010000372.1:0-2834 GCA_964392595.1 uncultured Nitrospiraceae bacterium | reverse complement strand
GGACTTCGCCCTTCTTCAAAACTGTCAACCGCCGCAACAAGTGGGATTTGATGAACATGGTACAGGCCCGAGACCGCGAGATCCGCATCTGGAGCTTTGCTGCCCCAAGGAAATACATTTCCCTTTGTCCCTCGCGCCGCTTTTTCCCATTCTGCTTCCGTTGGAAGCCTTTTTTTATGGACATGGCAAAACCTAACGGCCTCCTCCCAATCCATAAACATGGCCGGCCATCGCGCCATGACATAATCAGGAAGAACATGCACATCGATCAGATGCCACATAAGGTGACGGAGTTTGTGCGGAACAGGGAGCCCGTGTTGATGGAGAAAGGCCAAATACTCAGCCATACTCACTTCATCGCGATCGATAGAAAATGTATCCAGCCAGATTCGTCGTTGTGGAAACTCCGTGTCGTCGTACTGTGTTTCCAGGCCGAAGGGATCGTCATCTTTCCGGATCGTCCCCATCAGAAACCAACCTTCGGGAATAACAATTATCGGAGAAGGTTGAGCAAGCTTGGCAATGTCTTGAAGATGGCCTTCTAACTCAGGAGGCGGATCAGCTTCAACCTTGAGGGCAAAAGAAACAAAAGGATTCGCCAGAAGTAGCATCCACACGATAACAATTACATGGCACAACATGCGTTTACTCACGTTTGCTCAAAAATACCAACTGCCCACCTTCAACCAGATGCGCCTGGGTGATCAAACCATCACGAACCGAATGCGCCTGAATGGTTGAGAAGAACACGCGTTCGCCAGCTTGGGTTTCAAATAACCCTGTGACATCTAAAATTCCGGAAGACTCCCAAGCTCCAATTTTGTCTGGACGACTATCAGTCATCCGCCCAGGCAACGAGACCGATCGATCAATTTGCGCCACTCTCTGAATCGTTCCGGTTTGAGGATCCAGCCGCCAAATCGATGCCTCTTTTCTAGATTGACTGCCAAACAGGGGTTGCATCTTTTTTGCATTGTCCTCTTACACATAGATACACCCATCGTCCGCCCAATCCAAATTATCAGGATTCCGAAAGCCAAAATCAGGACCACGGACTTGCCCGCCACCGGCATCATCGCCATCGTACAGAATCGCCAGGGTAGCCGACATCGCGTCAAAATTCAGATCGACGTGGTAGATCGTTCCCCAGACATCCTGACGAAACACCGCATCACGACCCGTCAAAGAGAAGACCGCCCGGGTTCCAATGAGTGGATGAGTACTCACATCTTCAGGACGCGAAAATTGAAATGCGGCACCGGCTTTGGCTTCCCGACGCAGAGTGAACCCATCTTTGAACCCCTATTCGTCGTAACCCGGCTGACCAGCCTTGGCCGAATCGAGCACCTCCATCTTCATCCATTTCCCAGAAAGTCCGGCACCCGTACCATGAAAATCATCGATCGTTGTTGTTCCATTGCCAGCCACAAAGTAAAACAGGTCCCCAACCAACAATCCGTTTCGATTGAGAAAAACATTAGATTGAGCGGGGGATTGAGCGGATAGGGTTGGCGAAAGAGTTTGGCGAATCTCAAAGAGCGAGGCATTCTTTCTCCCAATATATAACCACAGTGGAGCGGCAACGATTTGAGAGGGAGGAGTTTCGACAGTGCCACCACGACCAAAGGCATGGGATTCTTCAGACTGTGGGGCCGTATCATCACCGATAAGGAGCGCGATTCGATCTCCACCAATGTTTAACGCTGCCGTATTCTCCCAGGCCATGCCAGCAGCGGTGGGAACAGCATGAAGACTTTTGGACGCCACATCCAAGGCCCATAGCGAACCGCCATGCGGGTGAGCTATCGGATCGGGGACTTCCTCATGCGTAAAAAAAATGGTGTCTACGAACCCAAAGCGCCCTCCCTCTATCAGTTGAGCAGAACAAAATAAAGACAACCCAGACATGTGCTCGTGGTTCTGGTTCATCTGGGAGGCTCGGGTCACAACGAAGCCCTGACGATCGTGCACCCGATCAAAAGCCATTCCACTATTCACAACGCGTCGTGTTGTTCGATCAATATCAAAATAGCTGACACGAGACCCCGTCAATGAAGTCGCGTTGCGTACTTGATAGGGATAGCCGGCATCCCGCCTCAATTCATGATTGACGAAGACCCGAACCGACCTGTCATCCAACACAAATGCCCCAAGACCATCCATACTGCCAACCGGCCGGTACCGACCATCAGGCACATTGATGAAATCCAGAGAAGGAAGAAAATCGCCAATCGTCACCACCGGCGTGACCTGCCATCCACCCAACCCGTATAACATGGATTCCCGTTGAGACCCATCAGCTCTCGCAATTGGATGGAGCGACAAATCCCAACATTACACTGAAAAGCACCACACGCGAATACGGGCTAGAAAGCGATCTTTTCAATTTATTTACCTTTAGCAATGGCTTTTAGGGAATGTTGGGAAAAGCCGCCATCGGCGTTCTCGCCCTTTTGCCGTGCTCGCGTACTGAGAGTACGCTCCGCGCGTCAAAAGGGCTGTGGCCTTCCCTTCGACTCTGCTCAGAACAGGGCTGAACGGACTTTTTTGAACATTCCCTCTCACTGATGTTGGTCATCTGTCCTGGCGCATTTGTGGGCTCTTGGCATAAAATATTTAACAGACCCCTTTTGTGATCCAACTGCGGTTTCTTGGTACAACGACCTGCCTCCTAATTTACAAACACCGAGGCTGGGAGTCAAAAAGTTTTCATTTGATTGCCCGTTTTTTGGGGAAATGATCTTTCACCATTTCACGATAACGTTGAACAAATCTTATCACGTCTGCTCCTCACAAGGACTAAGGACCCGCGAGAAAATACCTTGACGCATCTC
>CAYMQW010000371.1:1723-2849 GCA_964392595.1 uncultured Nitrospiraceae bacterium | reverse complement strand
CGTGAGCACGGCAAAAGGGCGAGAACGCCGCTGGCGGCTTTTTTCAACATTCCCAGCATGCGGTTTCTTGTTGGAAGGGAAACGCTGAAGTACAATGGGTCACGGTGAACGTCATGAAAGGGGTAAAGGTTATATGAACGTCAAAAAATTACTGCATACTCGAATGCGGGTCAGCGATATGGATCAAACCATTGCGTTTTATCAGGACGTGTTAGGACTGGAAGTTCTGGAACGAAAAGTGTCCCCGCGTGGGTCTCACTTAGCTTTTTTGGCTGTTCCGAACAGTGAGGAACTGATTGAACTGTGTAGCTTCCCAGCCAGTGGCTCCGTGACCGTGCAAGAAGACCTCGTACACCTGGCGTTTGAAGTCGACAATCTCGATCGGACCATTGATGAGCTGAATGCGAAGAATGTGCCCATCACCGACGGCCCGACTCAAAGCTCATCTGGCAGCCGATTTATTTTCATCGATGCGCCAGATGGCTATGAAGTGGAGTTGATTGAGAGGCCGCCGGGCATCGCGATCGTTTAGCAGGTTGCTCAAAAAAACTTTCTAGTGCTTCGACAGGCTCAGCACGAACGAGGTGGTATTGGATGTACCGTTCGTCCTGAGCTTGTCGAAGGATGAACAGTAGAAGTGGGGACGACCCGTGTTCCGTTTAACGTTTCCTATTTTCTGAGGCTTTAAGCCTAACCCCATGAACGACTCCTTCCATCACCTCCAATCCACTCTCGATCATCTTCCCAAACAGCCTGGCGTATATTTAATGAAAGGGAAGAAGGGGGAAATTTTATATATCGGCAAGGCGCGGGTTTTGACCGATCGCGTGCGATCCTACTTTCTAAAGGGGACCGATCTAAGCCCAAAAAACCGAGTATTAATTGGACTCGTGCATGATATCGAAACCCTCGTGACCAAATCGGAACTTGAGGCCCTTTTGCTGGAAAGCAATTTGGTCAAGCGACATCGTCCGCGGTTCAATGTGGTACTGCGGGATGATAAGCATTATCCATACCTTCGTCTTCCAATCAAAGAAAAATTCCCGCGACTATCGATCGTGCGGCGAGTGAAACGCGATGGTGCATTGTACTTTGGTCCGTACGTGCCAGCCGGGGCGTTGCGCGA
>CAYMQW010000371.1:0-1713 GCA_964392595.1 uncultured Nitrospiraceae bacterium | reverse complement strand
AATATCGATGGCACAGCCGACCGAGCCTGCATCGAGTTTGAAATCAAACGCTGCATGGCGCCCTGTACCGGCAATCAATCCCAAGAAGACTATCATCGTATCGTCAAACAAGTTCGGTTCTTCTTAGAAGGCCGCGATTGTGAATTACTCGATGGGCTGCGTGCGGACATGGAAGCCGCTGCTGATCGAGAAGAGTTTGAAGAGGCGGCTCGTTTGCGAGATCGGATTGCGAAAGTTTCCAAGACCTTGGAAAAACAACGGGTCGCCCAAATTGGCCCGGTGGATCAGGACGTGATGGGCCTCGCACGCATAGGTCCTGCGGCTGATTTGCAACTTTTATTCGTGCGAGGAGGGCAGCTCATTGGGCGAAAAGACTTTTTTTGGGCAGAGACGAAAGAAGCCTCTGATGAAGAACTCATTCGGTCGACAATTGAACAGTTCTACAACAAGGACATGTTGCCGCCGAAGGAAGTGTTGATCCCTACGTCTCTGGGCGAACGCGAGTTGATCCATCAGTGGTTATCAGACAAAAAAGGTCAAGCCGTTCGCATACTCACGCCAGAGCGCGGCGTCAAACATCAGCTGTTGCAACTCGCACAAGAGAATGCCGTCGCCGCAATCGCGGAGCACCTGAGAAAAGGCGCAGTCGAAGAAAAAGAAGCCAAGGAACTTCAACAGCTCCTTCGCCTTCCCAAAGCGTTAGGCCGCATCGAAGGATTTGATATTTCAAATACCATGGGCACGGATTCCGTAGCCTCGATGGTGGTCTGGGAAGACGGGCAAATGAAAAAAGCCGACTATCGGCGCTTCAAAGTGAAAACCGTAGAAGGGGCCAACGACTTTGCCAGCATGCACGAAGTCGTCAAGCGACGATATGGCGGATCACTCAGTGTTAGCGAGGAAAAGGGTTTGCCTCTTCCGGACTTAATTCTCATCGACGGCGGCATTGGGCAACTCGGCGCGGCAATTGAAGCGCTCAGAGATTTGGGTCTGAAGCACGTACCAATAATTGGATTGGCCAAAGCTAAGGGTGAAAAAGAAGAACGAATCTATTCGCCAGGCATTCGAGCGCCGCTGATTCTTTCTCCCATGTCCTTCGCTTCCCACCTCGTCCAACGTATCCGCGACGAAGCCCACCGCTTCGCCATCACCTACCACCGCAAACTCCGAGGCCAAGCCCTAGTCAAACCGTCAAGATTGACCCTCAAAAAACAAGCCAGGGAAGCAAAAAAGTCCCCCGCCCCAACATGACCCAAGTCCAAGTCGAAAATAAAAATAAAGATGGTTCTACGGTTGACTCCGGTGACGGCTATTCAATTAGGCAACGTTGTTGAGTCGAAGTATCCCTCGAGCTATCTGGAGGAGTGTATTTTCTGTCACAAGTGGCACAGAACACCGATGGCTGCGTTTCAAGCCATCATGGTGATAGCAGCTGATAGAAAGCGCCATAAATGCTGTGCGATCTGGCTAACCGGAGTCAACCGTAGAACCATCAAATGAATTTTGAAAAAATTAGAGTGAGACTCGATTTAACCAAGAAACGACAGTTGGATCACAAAAGTCCACGCAAGCTCTTGGCGCACCTGGAAAAATAAAAAAATGTTTCCTCACCACCGAGGCAACCATGACTTTTTGTATTTCACAATGCCCCCCCATATCTTAGGACCTGAGAGAAAATAACTTGAACAATTTCGCGCCAAGATTTGGGTGAGA
>CAYMQW010000370.1:0-2866 GCA_964392595.1 uncultured Nitrospiraceae bacterium | reverse complement strand
CGTGAGCACGGCAAAAGGGCGAGAACGCCGCTGGCGGCTTTTTTCAACATTCCCAATATAGGAGATTATGTTGTGTCTGATGTGAATACGGTGAAGTACTTAAAAGATTATCAGCAGCCTGATTATTGGGTGACACACGTTGATTTGACCTTTGATATACGGGATGGAGAGACGCTTGTCAGCGCTACATTACAGGTGAAGAAGAATGGCTCTCATCAAAATCCGCTCGTTCTGGATGGCGAAGAATTGGAATTGCTGGAGGTGAAGTTGAATGGTGTGGCTCTCACTCAAGGCGTGACACTGACTGAAGGGTATATGGTGTCTCAAGAGTCTCTTTCGCTTCAACCCACGGATGAGGCCTTTACGCTTGAGACGCTTGTCAAAATTTATCCTGAAAAGAATACGGCATTGGAAGGTCTGTTTAAATCCGGTGGCAACTGGTGTACGCAATGTGAGGCCGAAGGGTTTCGGCGGATTACATTTTTTCCTGACCGCTCGGACAATATGGCGACGTACACTACGAAGATTATTGCCGATCAAATTGCTGCCCCTGTTCTCCTTTCTAACGGCAATCTCATCGATCATGGGGTAATGGATGACGGACGTCATTTCTCGGTGTGGGAAGATCCTTTTCCCAAGCCGAGTTATTTGTTTGCTCTTGTTGGCGGTGATCTCGCATGTATTGACGATACTTTCGTGACAGCCAGTGGGCGTCAGGTGGCGTTGTGTATTTATGCCGAGGCAAAGGACCTCGATAAACTTGATCATGCCATGGCTTCACTGAAACGTTCGATGACATGGGACGAAGAGGTGTATGGTCGTGAGTACGATCTCGACCTGTTCAATATTGTGGCTGTTGACGATTTTAATATGGGCGCGATGGAGAACAAGTCGTTGAATGTGTTTAATACGAAGTATGTCTTGGCGCATCCTGCTACGGCGACTGATGCCGATTATGCAGGTGTGGAAGGTGTGGTGGCGCATGAGTATTTTCACAACTGGACAGGGAACCGTGTGACCTGCCGTGACTGGTATCAGCTGTGTTTAAAAGAAGGATTGACGGTTTTTCGAGATCAGGAATTTTCCGGTGATATGGGTTCGCAAGCCGTGAATCGTATTGGCAATGTGAGAAGCCTTCGTATGGGACAATTTCCCGAAGATGCTGGGCCAATGGCTCACCCTCCACGACCGGATCAATTTGTCACGATTAATAATTTTTATACCGCTACGGTCTACAGTAAAGGTGCTGAGCTCAATAGGATGTTGCATACCCTTTTGGGGAAGGAAGTTTTTCGCAAAGCCTCAGATCTCTATTTTGATCGTTTCGACGGGCAAGCGGTCACGGTTGAAGACTGGGTGCACTGTATGGAGGAGGCTTCCGGTCGTGACCTGAGCCAATTCATGCTCTGGTATACACAGGCAGGGACACCCACAGTGAAGGCCGACTGGTCCTACGATCACGCGACGCAACAATTTACCCTCAATCTTGAACAGGAGATCCTCACGATCAAGAATCAGTCGAACGGTCAGCCCAGACATATTCCCGTGAAATTCGGGTTTGTTGGGCCTGATGGTCAGGATGTGAGGCCCTGTGTCTTAGAGCTGACACACGCGAAGCAAACATTTACCTTTGATCATATCCCTCTCGATTCGGTTCCTTCTCTCTTTCGGCATTTTTCCGCTCCGGTCAATCTGGAGGCACCCTATACAGACGAACAATTGCGTCACCTGATGGTGTATGACTGCGACGGATTCAATCAGTGGGAAGCAGGAAACAGATTCCTCACCACGAAGCTCTTGGAGCAAATTGACCGCTATGAACGTGGGGAAGACATCATTGTTGGCGAAGATGTTCTGGATTCATTTCGTCGAATTGTTCAGCGCACCGACATGGATCAAGAACTCATGAGCTTGGCGTTAAGCCTGCCTGTCTATCATGAACTCGCTCCCAAGCGAACGGTGATTGATCCGCATGCCATCTTGGCCGTCCGACAGGCCTTTTTAGACACTCTCGGTCGTGAACTTCACGACGAGTTTCTCAAGATGCACCACGACACGTATGATCCCTGTAAACCGTATGATCGCAAAGATGCTGGTCGTCGCAGTATTCAAAATACCGCACTCGCGTATTTATCACATTCAGGTGATGCAGATGTGGCCAAGAGGGCCGTCAGGCAATATAGTCAGGCCAACAATATGACGGACCGCTATGCTGCGCTGAATGTCATCATCAATATGGATGAAGCCCAATCGTATCGGGACGGCGTGGCCCAACATTTTTACTATCAATTTGAACAGGATGCGTTAGTCGTGGATAAGTGGATCGGGGCATTCGCGAGATCACAGACCGATGATATCTTAGCGGTCGTGAAAAAACTGACAGAACATGAGGCCTTTACGCATCCTACGCCCAATAGAATGCGGGCGTTGTATGGGGGATTCTCTCAGGGAAATCCCAAAGGGTTTCATGCCGAGGACGGATCAGGCTATGAATTTGTCGCGGACTTTTTGATGCAGCTTGATGCCAAAAATCCCCAAGTGGCCTCAAGAATGATCGGGGCTTTTGAAGAATTCAGAAAATATCGACAGGATTTACAAGCCAAGATGGAAGCCCAACTCCGTCATATCGCTTCAATGGATACAATTTCAACCGATCTCAGTGAAAAACTAGAACGGTATTTAGGGTCTGCTGCCTATGCCCAGCTAAGGGCTAGTGTAGCGTCCTAAATAAACAGTATATTACATGTTGTATTCTTGTTATGCTGCGGCTGTCCTTGAACAGGAGGAGTCTGCCGTTATGAGAGTCGCAATAACCATCACATTATCCGCTTCCGACAAGAAGACATTGACGAAAAACACCCGAAGC
>CAYMQW010000369.1:0-2870 GCA_964392595.1 uncultured Nitrospiraceae bacterium | reverse complement strand
GTTCAAAGATGGCCCGAAGATTGAATGCGAGATGTTCACGTTCTTTTCTCTCAGGTCCTAAGCCCGAACGACAAGTTCAAGTTGTTGTTTGACAGCAGCCATCACGTGATCAACGGTAAATCCAAAATGTTTGGTCAGATCCTTCAGCGGCGCTGACGCTCCAAAGGTGTGCATGCCAATGCTCGTCCCAGTAAGTCCCACATACTGGCTCCACCCAAAGGTTGTCGCCTGTTCGACCGAGACACGAGCCGTCACGCTGGGAGGAATGACCGAGTCCCGATAGTCTTGACTCTGCTGTTCAAACAATTCCCACGACGGCATACTCACCACACGCACCTTAATCCCATCCACTTTCAATTGCTCATAGGCATCCACGCACAGTGGCACTTCGCTTCCGGAAGCTAGCAATAACACTTCAGGCTTGCCGTCATCGGCATCAGCCAACACATAGGCACCCTGAGCGACCCCGAGAGCCGACCCATACTGCGTGCGGTCCAACGTCGGAAGGGCTTGCCGAGTTAAGGCCAGCACCACGGGTTGATGTTGGAGTTGCATGATCACTCGCCAGGCTTCGACCACTTCATTCGCGTCACCGGGACGAAGGGTGACCAACCCGGGAATGGCTCGCAGAGATGCCAAATGCTCAACGGGTTGATGCGTCGGACCATCCTCTCCCACGCCAATGGAATCATGCGTGAACACGTAAATCACTGGGATTTCCATCATAGCTGCGAGACGAATGGAGGGCCGGCCATAGTCACTAAAGATCAAAAACCCGGAACCATACGCCCGCACTTTTGACAACACCATGCCGCTCATAATCGCGCCCATGGCATGTTCACGAACACCGAAGTGCAGATTTCGTCCACCTGGAGTAGTGGCTTCAAAGTCGCCTGCACCATCAAAGGTCAAACGGGTTTTGGTTGAGGGCGCGAGATCCGCAGCCCCGCCTATGAGCCAGGGGACTTCCTTCGCAATCGCGTTGAGGACTTTCCCTGACGATTCCCGTGTGGCTAGGCCTTTTTGATCCGCAGGAAATTCCGTCAACCCTCGAGCCCATCCTTCCGGGAGTTGTCGATGCTGCATTTTGTACAATTGATCCGCGAGGTCAGGATACTGTGTTTTGTACCCTTGAAACTTCGCCATCCACACATCTCTATTCGCTTTTCCTCGTTTGCCCATGCCGGCTTGAAAATGCTGAAGAACTTCTTCCGGAACCAAGAACTTCGCGTCTTCGGGCCATCCATAGTTTTTCTTGGTCAGGCGAATTTCTTCTTCACCCAAAGGTTCACCGTGTGCGCCGTGGGTGTCCTGTTTATTCGGTGCGCCAAACGCGATGTGACTATCGACAATAATCAAAGTCGGCCGGGTATTTTCCTCTTGAAACGCGCGAAAAGCACCGGACAGTTTATCTAACGCATTGGCATCAGCAACATACGTCACATTCCACCCATAGGCTCGAAAACGCGCTCCAACATCTTCACTAAACGCCAACGCCGTCTTTCCCTCAATCGTGATTTTGTTGTTGTCATAGATCCAACACAGATTCGATAATTGTAAGTGGCCGGCAAGTGAGGCGGCTTCACTCGACACACCCTCCATCATACAGCCATCCCCACACAGGGCATAGATTTCATAGTTGATGATGTCGAATCCCGGGCGATTAAAATACTCGGCCATCCAGCGCTGAGCCATCGCCATCCCGACACTATTCCCCAGGCCCTGGCCAAGCGGCCCGGTTGTGGTTTCGACACCCGAGATCCAACGGTATTCAGGATGCCCAGGGGTTTTGCTCTCCAATTGCCGAAACCGCTTGATTTCGTCTAACGGAACCGCCAGATCATTCGTGAGCTTGTATTCATCATTGACGACCTTAACTTGGGCCACATGCAACAGGGCATAGAGGAGCATCGAGGCATGGCCAATGGAAAGAACAAATCGATCGCGGTTGGGCCAAATGGGATCATCAGGATCAAATTGAAGAAATTGATTCCAGAGGCAATAGGTTACAGGGGCCATGGCCATGGGCGTTCCCGGATGGCCAGACTTTGCGGCTTGCACGGCATCCATTGCCAAAGTCCGAATGGTATTGATACTTAATTGTTCGATAGAATGTTCCTCACCCACGGGCTCGTCCTTCCTGCAAGAAAACAGATGGTGGAATTTTATAGAAGCTTGGGGCGCACAATACCAAAATCGGTCCTGGCATACAGAACCTATTCCTGATCATTGCATAAAATCCTGTCATTTTAAAGAGTGTACCTCTACTGAAAACTTAAGGAAAGCTCTATTCGTGTTGAATGTGTGGATAGTGTTACGATTCCTCCAACAGGGTGATTTCTTGGAGGTTTGCCATGTAGCCGATGGAATTCCAGAAATGGCTGTCTCAAGCTGACGATCCGATTCCCTTTCAGCGGCAGGGAACCCTGAATGCGCTTGCCGCCTCAGACCCAGTCCCGGTCAGCCACGACGTCATCGAGTAGCGGATTGCCGATAAAAGGGGCTGGCATTGCCCATCAAACCCTCAACATCAAGGCGGGGGGCAGAGTGAAGGAGCCGATTTTCCATATCCAGAAGGCCAATGCCTACGACAGTCGGCTGAAGGGATGGATGCAAAGGTTCAACAGAGTGGCGACCGGGTGCCTAGACAGCTATCTGGGGTGGCGACAGTTCTTTGAGCGTCATCAGGAAGTGGCGACCAATCAAAAATCTTGGTTGATTGAACCTAGAAACGGCAGTTGGGCGCAAAAAAGCCGTGTAAGATATTGGTGTGCATGGTGAAATAAAAAAAGCCGTTGTCACATTGGTGGTGATAAGACATTTTTTTATTTTGCCAGGTGCGCCAAGAGCTTGCGCGGACTTTTGTGATC
>CAYMQW010000368.1:0-2877 GCA_964392595.1 uncultured Nitrospiraceae bacterium | reverse complement strand
GGATTCAGGCCACATTGCGCCGATTTCACTACCCTCAGCTCCGGAAAGCCGAGAAGGGACTCCTCCTGGACTTTCTCCAGAAGGTCAGCGGCTATTCCCGGATTCAGGTGAAACGCTTGGTTCAGCAATCTCACCACACGGGGCAGCTCCAGCGACGCCAGCGCACCGTCCAGGGGTTTCGCCGGCTCTATACTTTGGAGGATATCCGGCTCCTGGCCCAGACGGATGAGCTCCATGGGACGCTTTCAGGGCCGGCGACCAAAAAGCTCTGTGAGCGGGCTTGGCAACGCTTTGGGCAGGCGGAGTATGCCCGACTGGCCGGTATTTCCGTGGCCTACTTGTATGTCCTACGGCACAGCTCCCGTTACCGACGCCTTCGCCAGCACTTCGAGAAGACCCGTCCGAGAGTCTCTCGCCTCGGCGAACGCCGGCAACCCCAGCCCAATGGGCGACCGGGGTATCTGCGCGTGGATACGGTCCACCAAGGCGACTTGGATGGAGTCAAAGGGGTGTACCATATCAATGCCGTCGATGAGGTGACCCAGTTAGAAATCGTCTGTTCGGTCGAGAAAATCAGCGAACGGTACCTGATTCCGGTGCTGGAAGACCTCCTCGACCAATTCCCGTTTCTCATTCTGGCCTTCCATGCTGACAATGGCTCTGAGTATATCAACCAGCATGTCGTGACATTACTGAATAAGCTGCTCATTGAACTGACAAAATCTCGTGCTCGCCACTGCAACGATAATGCCTTAGTGGAAAGTAAGAACGGGGCGATCATTCGGAAACAGTTGGGGTACGTCCATATTCCCCAGCTATGGGCACCCCAGCTCAACGCCTTCCATCGCGACCACCTCAATCCGTACATCAACTTTCACCGGCCCTGTTTTTTTCCGGTCGTCATCATTGACGACGCAGGCAAAGCTCGCAAGCGGTACCCCTACAAGGCCATGCTGACTCCCTATGAGAAGTTCACCTCACTCGCCAAGCCCGAGCAATACCTCAAGCCAGGAAGGACCCTGCAGCAACTCGAGGACATCGCCACCGCCATGAGTGACAATGAGGCCGCGAAACAGCTGAATGCAGCCAAACACACACTGTATCAACGAATCTTTGAACAGACGCATCGGACGGCCTGAGGAAACAAGCTTGTGGCCTGTCTTGATCTCCGCCTGTCAGGCTTATGCAGAAGGAGCAAGACTGCCTCGATCACAGGAAAAAAGGGGAAGCTCTGCTATGGCCTGAGGCGCGATCGTCTCGTAGCGGGCAACTATGAAGGCCCTTTTTGTTGAAAAGACGCTCGTGTCCACATTTTTGAGACACGATCACCCGAACCGGACCTCCAACTCAAGAAGGAGCCGACACCCACACGAGGCCAGCGCCACGGCAAACACAGCGATCAGGAGGCCCCCAAACACCTGAAGGCGGCAAAAACATCCACTCTATTAACCCATTTGAACAGAAACATCGGACGGCCTGAGGAAGCAGGTTCGTGGGAGGGTTTGACTCCTAACTTTCAGTATCATTTATGTATTAGAAAATGCTGGTGGCACCCTCCCGTATAGCCCATTCAATTCCCCGGTTGTGTGTAGTGCCCAGTCCCACATTCTTTTTTTCGAAAAATAAATAAAAGATCCCCGCAGCAAGCTGACGGGGTATTCAGAGGAACACAATGATTTGAAAATCCCCCTAACCCCCTTTTCCAAAGGGGGAACCTAAGCGGTAACCCCATAGCAAGCTATGGGGAATAGCAAGTTTAATGTAGGAATATTAGACCTGCCACTGTAAACTCTGAACTTATTTCTTTACGGACCCTTAAAGAAAAAACACCTCAGACAGAAACGTGGGCGTTCGTCAGTGCTCTTCGATGGGAACGGCCGGGTATCTTTTCAAACTTCGGCTTCATTCTGAGATTCAACTTCTCCAACATTCTGACCATTTTGTCGAGTGTAATCCCCTTAAAGTCCGCATTTCGGATTCGAGAGAAGTCTCCAGCGTCAAAAGCCGTTTCCTTTTGAGCCTGCCTCACTGACCAACCATTATCATCCAGCACACCGATGATTTCCGCCGCCAACTGGCATTTAAGATGACGCAACTCTCCATCAGCATGGTCAAAATCATGAAAAATATTCTCGCTACCACGCGTGACTTCCAATTTTTCTTCTTTTCGTTTCATTGCAGCATCTCCCTTAATCGCTTCAGTCGTTCCTTCAGCAGATCAATTTCCCGCTTCGGTGTTTTAATGCCAGCCTTCGATTTCTTCTGGAAAGCATGAATGACCCAAATATCTTCATCGAGTTGCACAGCATAAATTGCTCGATAGGCGTTGGCTTCATATGGCAGGGCAATTTCAAAGATGCCTGCTCCCAACCCTTTCAGAGGTTTGACAATATCCGCTTTCCTGCCAAATGCTGCGATGGCCAGGGCATTCTTCATCCGATCCTGAACGACAATCGGGAACTTCTTGAGGTCCTTTTCAGCCGCACGTATCCATCAAATGCGTCTCGTCATATCCTTCGTGAAATGTTGGTGGATTCACCAACATATGTCAACTAAAAATGGCCTCTTATTTACCGTTGGAGCAATCTGGTGGACAAGGCCTGCATAGCCTTGTATCACGCCTCGCAAGCAGGCGTGAAAATTGATCTCCACATACAAGGCAAGGAACAAGAAAATTGGGGCAAGTCTAATATTACAACATTTCCTTCCTTTTTCTCTCAAACTTCCGCACTGCTCGGCTAACCGTCATGTGGGCTCGTCATTTACGGAGATTAACATGTTGAAATGTTAGACCTGCCCCCTGACCATCCAATGGGATCAATGCCCCAGAAGAAATCAGAAAGTCGGTCTCAATTAACTCAAAAAATTTGCACCCCC
>CAYMQW010000367.1:0-2877 GCA_964392595.1 uncultured Nitrospiraceae bacterium | reverse complement strand
GCGCCCGTAGCTCAATGGATAGAGCACTTGACTACGGATCAAGAGGTTACAGGTTCGACTCCTGTCGGGCGCACCACACTATTAACTGTTTGATAATACTTCATTAATTCCGAATTCATCAGTGAGGCTATATCGGACTTACAACCATTTGAATTTCCTGAAATCCTCAATGGCAGCGAGGTTTGGGCGGTTCAAAGAACTTTCATACTACTCCTCTGTTGAATCGTTTTACCACTCAGGGTAGGATATGATCATGCTAGATTGGTCAACTTGTTCAGTAGTCGAACGAGACCCTCAGAAAGTCAGTGGTGGCTGGGTACTTTGTGATACCCGCGTGCCAGTCTCAGCTCTGTTTGAAAATCTTGAAGGCGGAGTAGAAATCACGGAATTTGTGGATTTATTTCCTGGTGTCACGCTTGAACAAATACGTATGGTTCTTGACCATGCTGCCAAAAGTTTAGCCTTCCACCAAGTTGTTTAAGTGCGAGTCCTCTTTGATCAAGGAACCCCGGTCCCTCTGCGTAAGTTCCTAAATCCTCATCAAGTTGAAACCGTTTTTGAGCGTGGTTGGAGTAGACCAACGGTGAATTATTAACAAAGGCTTTGGTGATCCCACCGCGCCGCCGGGTCTGGCCACTGGAGCGTTCACGGGGCACCAGCCCCAGGTAGGCCATCAGTTGCGACGGGGAGGTCAAGCGACTGAGGTCCCCCAGTTCGGCCAGCACGGTCATGGCGGTGATCAGCTTCACCCCGCGCAGGGCCATCAGGGCCTCGACCACAGGAGCCAGCTCCCAGGTTTTCAGTGCTTGCGCGAGCTCCTGTTCCAAGCCGGCCACACGGGCTTCGGCCTGCTTGACCGCGTTCCCATATTCTTGAAAGACAATCTGTTGTACCGCGCGCTCAAACTTCAGGCCCTCTAACCAGCGGCTATGTGCCTGGGTCCAGCGACATTTTCCCCGATCATAGTTGCGGCCATGCCGAAGCAGAAACGCATTGAGCCGTTGTTTGGTGATCCGTTCCAGCCCTTTCATATCTTCCCGCGCTCGCGTGAGATCCCGCATCGCTTCCTGCTCCAGATCCGGCACCCAGACGGCCGTGAGCTCGCCCGCCCGATGCAACCGGGACAGCGATTCACTGTCGCGCCGATCCGTCTTCACTCGGTTGCCTGGTTTCGTGGGGATCAGAGATGGCGCTACCACCGCGCAGGCCTGGCCCAACGCCGTGAGGTGTCGATAGATCCCATAGCCACACGGACCAGCCTCATCACAAAATGACACCGCGTCCCCTGGGGCGGTCAGGGTCTTGCCCAACTTGGCCAGCGCCTTGGGTGTGTTGGGAATTTCACCATAGTACCGGGTCGAGCCCCCATTCGCCTCACTCACCGCCACCGCAATCGTATCCTTGTGTACATCGTGTACATCCAACCCAACAAACTTGCTAAATTGTTTCATGTCCGGTCCTCCTTCATGGTAGTTGTAAACTCCGTGGGATTTCCCCCGTAGCTTACCCCATGTGCCTGAAGATTGGGCAGGTCAATACATAATGTCTAGGTTTCATTACCGGAGTTTCTACCTCATGCAACCTATTAGACACAGTAGGGTCATTCTGCTCACATATTTCTTTTGGGAGAAAAGTATTGGAATCGGCAGCGGCCCATTGTACTTTGGGAAATGCGAAGCTATGGCTTTAGCTACGCCCCCAATAACCGAGAATATGATGGAATACTGTGCTCAGAGGTTGTTCTGAACCGAACCGATGAGGGGATTGATGGGATCTCTAGGACCCACCGTACTAGCGGTTGATGATAAGCAAACGAATCTGAAAGTCTTGGTTGCAATCCTCGAGTCAGGGGGCTACGAAGTTGCCACTGCGGCTGATGGCGAGGAAGCCTGGGAAATATTGCTGCGAAGAGGCCAGGACTTTCAGGCAATTTTGTTAGACCGGATTATGCCAAATATGAGTGGGTTAGAAGTGCTTGAGAAGATCAAAGCCCATCCAACCTTGCACGCGATTCCTGTGATCATGCAAACCAGTGCCGATGCCTCTCATGAAGTACTCGAAGGCATTCAAGCTGGAGCATATTATTATTTAACCAAACCCTATCAGAAAAAAATCTTGCTCGGGGTCGTCCAATCCGCCGTTAAAGATCTCACGACTCAACGATCTCTTCAAGAAGAGGTTCGGCAAAATGCTCGAACATGGAGTTTTCTCGAATCTGGGATTTTTCGATTTCGCACGTTGTCTGAGGCCAGGGAGCTAGGCACCCTGCTAGCCAATGGATGCCCAGAGCCTGGACGGACCGTATTCGGTTTAGCCGAATTGCTCATCAATGCCGTTGAGCATGGGAATCTTGAAATTTCGTATAAGGAGAAAAGCCACCTAGAGGAAGAGGATCGATTAGATGCCGAAATCGAACGGCGCCTGACATTGCCAGAATATGCTGGAAAATATGTTGAGGTAACCTTTGTGCGTCGAGAGGAATGCATTGAAATCACGGTGACGGACCAAGGCCACGGCTTTGATTGGCAAGCCTATTTATCTTTGGATGAGCATCGGGCTTTTGATAGCCATGGACGTGGGATTGCCATGGCCCGGATGATGAGTTTTGATACACTTGAATATCGTGGAAATGGCAACCAAGTGGTGGGTACCATTTTCAACTCTCCTCAACCATCTTCAGAATCCGTCATGGCGGTTGGAGCGATGGTCAACTGATCGCCTGCCCCCTTTTGGCGTAATCCTAAGTGCTGGTGAAGTAATCCACCAGGCAGGCCGATACGGAATCCTGAATGTGTCCTTTGTGGGACGTACCCCACTTGCTCGGGAGCTATTGTCAAATGTTGTGTATGCCATGCTTAGGCGGCCTTCCTGGTTTTC
>CAYMQW010000366.1:0-2882 GCA_964392595.1 uncultured Nitrospiraceae bacterium | reverse complement strand
TGGCCCGAAGATTGGATGCGAGATTGGTCAAGTTATTTTCTCGCGGGTCCTAAGAAACCCTCTTCTTCCAATACCCAGGTTCGCGCTTGAGGTGCATGACGGCGAGGATCTCAATCTCTTCAAAATTTAAGCGATAAATGCTTATCCGGTTGACTCCGGTTAGGCAGATCCCACAGCGTTAATGCCCCTTTTTTTGCTGAAATTCCGAGGATTTTGAAACGCAGCCATGGGTCCAATTACATCAACCGGAGTCAACCGGATAAGCATTTAAGCGATAAATTACCCCAAAGGGAAACCGTGGCAGTCTACACTTATGGATATTGTTTTCGATGATATTAAACCGGCAATAATTTAGCGTGCATTTTTTGCTCTAAAACCCTTATTCCATGGGCTTCTCGCGTAACATATTTAATTGCCGGGTTAATAGAGTACATCTGGGGACGACGTTGGATACGATGGATTGCTTCTTCCAGGGTGTCTAGGAAGTGTTGTTCTAGCCCTGGTTGTTTTTCCTGATAAAAACGGGCTGCCTCGATGGCTTCATTTTGTGCTTCCCTGTACCACCGCACTCTCATGTGGAAAATCGTTTTCGGATTTCCGCGAAGACGGAATCTGATTCTAGAAGTGCAGCTCGACTGCTATCAATCTCTTGGCACCGCCGGTGTATTTCTTCTCGCCAGGCTTGAGAAATGTCAAAGTCATCTTCGAAATCCAAACTTCCCAGAAGGGTCTCCGCAATAAAGGCCCTAGTGGTTGGTTCACATTGCAGGGCTTCGTCAAGGACTTTTTGAGGGTCAGGTTTCATCACGAGGTTCTCCATTCAGTAGCATCCGAATTAAGTCAGGACTTGCTTGGGCATATTTTATGAATGTTTGAACGAACAATCAAAAGAAATATGTATTCTTGGAACTTCTCATTCGAATGACTTGCTCTCAATTCCTTGCATGTGGCTCCTTTTTTTCTTGTCCCCCAATTTGGAAAACTGCCGGCGGACGCTGGGCGGCGAGGTCGGCGTAGAAGTCTTGGCCTTCGTGGTTGATGACGATGAAGGCGGGGAAGTCTTCGACTTCGATTTTCCATACGGCTTCCATGTCGAGGTCTTCGTATTCGAGGACTTCGACTTTTTTAATACTGTGTTCGGCTAGGCGGGCTGCGGGGCCGCCGATTGAACCGAGATAAAACCCGCCATACCTTCCGCAGGCTTCGCGCACTTGTTTGGAGCGGTTACCTTTAGCCAGCATGATCATACTTCCGCCTGCGGCTTGGAATTGCTCCACGTAGGAATCCATTCGACCAGCGGTGGTGGGGCCGAAGGAGCCTGATGCGTGGCCTTCGGGTCTTTTGGCTGGGCCGGCATAATACACTGCATGGTCTTTCATGTATTGAGGGAGGCCGTCTCCGGCATCTAATCGTTCTTTAAGTTTTGCATGTGCAATGTCTCTTGCGACAACCAGGGGGCCGGTAAGAGAAACCCTGGTAGCCACTGGGTGCTTACGAAGCTGAGAAAGGATTTCGGGCATTGGTTGGGTCAAGTCAATTTTGACCACTTCACCTTGCAGGTCCTGTTCGTTTACCTCTGGCAAGTACTGCGCGGGATTGGTTTCGAGTTGTTCGAGGAAGATACCATCCTTGGTGATCTTGCCGAGAATTTGCCGATCGGCTGAGCATGATACGCCCAGGCCAACAGGGCAGGAGGCTCCATGGCGGGGAAGGCGAATGACTCGTACGTCGTGGGCAAAATATTTTCCGCCGAATTGCGCGCCGATTCCAGTTTCTGCACAGAGTGCTAAAATTTCTTTTTCTAAATCGATGTCTCGGAATGCGCGGCCTAAGTTGTTCCCGGAAATGGGAAGATCATCAAGATAATGGCAACTGGCGAGTTTGACGGTTTTTAATGTGAACTCCGCGGACATGCCACCGATGACCAATGCCAGGTGATACGGTGGGCAGGCCGAAGTGCCTAGGGTTCGAATTTTTTCCGCGACAAAGTTGCGTAGGGATTTCGGATTGAGCAGGGCTTTGGTTTCTTGATAGAGAAAGGTTTTGTTTGCCGAGCCTCCGCCCTTGGCGATAAACAGAAAGCGATACTCGCCACCCGACTCTGCATAAAGGTCGATCTGTGCGGGTAGATTAGTGCCTGTATTTTTCTCGGTGTACATGTCGATGGGCGCCATCTGTGAATAACGCAGGTTGCGTTGATTGTAGGCTTCATAGATACCGCGGGAGAGCGCTTCGGCGTCATCCCCAGTGGTAAAGACCTGCTGCCCCTTATACCCTAAAGCGATGGCCGTGCCGGTATCTTGACAGCCTGGCAACACTCGTGCCGCAGCGATGTTGGCATTCTTGAGCAGCTCTAACGCGACAAACCGATCGTTTCCCGATGCTTCGGGGTCGTCCAGGATGTTGGCTAATTGTTTGAGGTGACTGGATCTCAGCAAATGTGAGATGTCGTCCATGGCTTCGCGCGCTAGGAGTGTCAGCGCTGTTGGATCCACTTTTAAGATTTCATGTCCTTCGAAGGTTGTGGTGGACAGAAAGTCCGACGTGAGCTTGCGATACGCTGTTTTATCCTCTGTATGTTCAAAGATTTCTTGATATTGAAATTCTGGCATGCGTTGGCTCCTTTGACTTCTTTAGTCGTCTGGCTATTCACCTCTCACCCCAGCCTTCTCCAAAGGGACTGAGGGGGCTATGAGTAACATTTTGTCGAGGGTTCAGGGTTCGATCTTGCCATACTTTCCATGGTGAATGCACCCCAGTAGATGGTTAGTGGTGTGGAATCCTAGCTTTATCAATGAGACACGATCCAAGACTATCATGTATTTTGGTAACTACTCACCCCTCCCGGCATAAATCTGCCCAGCAAGAGCCATCTGTATAGC
>CAYMQW010000365.1:1801-2884 GCA_964392595.1 uncultured Nitrospiraceae bacterium | reverse complement strand
TGGTCATTCTGGGCGACTACCTCTGGCTGCAGCATTACCATACAGATCTGGATAGCCAGAGCATGCCTGAATATGTTCTCCAGCACAATCTGACGGGTCATGGCTTGTATACTCTGTGTTACCAATATTTCGTGCAGAGATGGGAAAGTACTAGGATACCGGAATATGATCTCGATACCGACGAACTGGTGTATAGAGGAAGTAATGGCGGCGAGGTTAAAAGGGTACGATTTGGGCCAGAGGAAGCATCGGAGGGCATCCGGAAAGATGTGAAGAAACTCAGCCTCACTCCGGATGCCAGCACAGCCAAATCAGTGAGACTCGCCGAGACTGAGCTGCTTCAAGTGGAAACCTAATGGTCCATGGGTTTCAACTGGGGTTAAAAGGTGTGGGATGAAGGAGGCAAGATCGGTCCCACCTCCTTCACATGGTCACACGACCCAGAGGGCGCTGTCTCATCCATTCAGAAATCACCCCCCCACATGCGCTTGTAAAATACCTGAGTCTTTAATGCTGGGATTATCCGGGGCAAGATCAAGGGCCATTTTAAAATGGTTGGTGGCCTCACCGTGTTTTCCAAGTTTATCAAGCGTCAACGCAAGGTTATAGTGAGCCTCCGCGAGATTGGCATTCGCGGCAACGGCTTTTTGAAAGTGTTCCTGTGCCACGTCCCAGTGGCTTTGTTGATAATGATCGACTCCCTCTTTGTTCTCTCCCGCCCCAGCGGCATCCTCAGGTGCGAGGAGCGCCACCGGATCTGTTGACGGGGCAGCGGTTTCCATTGGAGGATGCCCTGAGGATTCCGCAGTTTTTTCGGCTTCACTCTGTGCGGTGTGTTCAGACTTTGATTGCTCTGAAACTTTTCCTGAATCGCATCCACTTATAAACCCAACGATCAATACAACGAGCCCTAACGCCAATACTTGCCGTTTCATAGATTTCTCCTTCCCTGAACCTAGAAACAGCAAGTTGGGTCACAAAAGTCCGCGAAAGCTTTTAACGCATCTGGCAGAATAAAAAAAGCCTCATCACCACCAAGGTGACCACGACTTTTTAAATTTCACCATGCACGCCAATATCTTT
>CAYMQW010000365.1:0-1791 GCA_964392595.1 uncultured Nitrospiraceae bacterium | reverse complement strand
TCAAAACTTCTGGAATGTGGCAGACCCAGGAAGTGTGAAGTATCCGAGAGTCTTTTCTCGATACCACGAGGATTCCAGCACGAATACTTCGACAGAATGGGACCCGTTATTTTCCCAGACCTGATTCAGTTGTCTTGTCAGCCCTGATGAAAAGAAAGCAAGGAATGCATGCGAGAGTACCTGCGTGAAAAAGAATGTATGGCCAGAAGCTTGTACCTATTCCGCGAAACTGTCAAGCCCAATGAAGACAATGACATTTCACAAAATTGGGGCCATGAATTCAAGCACGCGTCTCCCGAAGATTGAAGATCAGGCACGAATTACTGGCGTGGTTTTTTGAGAAACTGAAGTTTGAGAGTGATAACAAATCCTATCTGAACTAATTTTTCCCATTCATTCAACCCGGCGTTGTTCCAGAGGGAGAAATTTCAAATGCAGCGTGTTCATCAACTTACTCCGCTATTCTTTTTGAAACTGGGTCAAAGAGAGAGGAACGGTTTCTTGAAAATGGCTGGATTGGCTCTCAGTCATGCCCCATGGCATTTTTTGTATTTCTTGCCGCTGCCGCAAGGGCAGGAATCGTTACGCCCAACTTTTTCTTGGGCACGATGTACCGTTTTTGGCGCAACACCTTCACCACGATTGAAGGTCATTCGCCGAGGTTCAGGGGCTTCTTCGGCTTCTTCGACTTCTTCGGGTCGTTCCCCTTGCACCACTTGAACTTTGAATAATCGTTCGAGTGAATCGGATTTAATCAGGCCCATCATACCGCAGAACATGTCATAGCCTTCCCGCTTATACTCGGCCAGCGGATCTTTCTGACCATACCCACGAAGCCCGATGCCATCGCGAAGTTGGTCCATACCCAACAAATGTTCTTTCCAATGATGATCGATAACCTGTAACACCATGGCTCGTTCCAACTGATTTCGAACATCAGGACCAATTTGTTTGTCACGCTCCTCACGTTTTTGTTCAAACTGGGCCCGGATCCGTTCAAACAGTTCGTCACGGAGGCCATCCCTCCCCATGTCCTTCATATCTTCGAGGCTAAGGACTTCAACGCCAACTTGTCCGTGCACTGTTTCACGCAAGCTTTCCAACGTCCAGGCTTCGGCATATTCTTCTTCGGGACAATGGGTCGCGATGAGTGAATCAACCCCATCCGCAATCCAATCGTAGACATCTTCCCGCAGCATATCGCCGCCAAACACGCCAGCCCTATGGGCATAGATGATTTCACGCTGCTTATTCATGACATCGTCGTATTCAAGGAGCTGTTTGCGAATTTCAAAGTTATGCGCTTCCACCTTCTTTTGCGCATTTTCAATGGACTTCGAGACCATCTTATGTTCAATGGGAATGCCCTCTTCCATGCCCAGTTTGAGCATGAGATTGGAGACCCGCTCCGACGCAAAAATACGCATTAAATCATCTTCGAGCGAGAGGAAGAATCGAGTGGAACCCGGGTCTCCCTGCCGCCCCGCACGCCCTCGAAGCTGATTGTCGATCCGGCGGCTTTCATGCCGCTCGGTGCCCACGATGTGCAACCCACCCGACGCCAATACCTCTTCTTTTTCCTTCTCGCATTGAACTGTGATTTTTTCGTATGCGGCTTGTTTTTGTTCATTCGTGAGATCGTCACCACGGTACACCACTTGCTGCTTATACAAAGCTTCCGGGCTTCCTCCAAGCACGATGTCCGTTCCCCGTCCCGCCATATTCGTGGCCAACGTAATTGCGCCCTTTTGCCCAGCCAGAGCAATTATCTCAGCTTCTTTTTCATGGAAT
>CAYMQW010000364.1:0-2888 GCA_964392595.1 uncultured Nitrospiraceae bacterium | reverse complement strand
TTGGTGGTTAGGGTTCGCGCAAGAATAACTTCCCATCTTTGAACGACGATCCATCTCGTCTGGCGGTATTGTTCGTCTCTTACATACCAAGATGTGCAGCCCTCGCGCTTTACCGGACAGGTGTCTCAGCATCCCAAAATGGGAAGTTATTCTTGCGCGAGCCATAATGTTGAGGAGCAAAGATTAAATAATCCAAGGTCATTTTTTCATTAGTAGAGATCATGACGATCTTTTCAAAAGTTCAACAAGTCCAAGGAGGGGCGGAAGGTTGTAAGCCCGGCAATTAAATTCAGTGCATCTAGGGGGCATAAGCAATCTTCGGATGCTTGAAGTCTTTGCTCACTCGAGTTGGCGAGCGTTGTCCCGTGCGCATGTGTGCATGAAGATTTCTCTTCCGTGTGGCCGTATCCCTGACAGGGGGCTTGGCATGGACCCAGGCTTTCAAATCACCGTTCCAATATTCATCTGGATTCATTGCAGGTGAATACGCAGGGAGAAAGAAGACTGCAAGGTTCTGTGCAAGGTGTTTGGTGGCTCACCACTCCTTGGCGAGCTTGGCATGGTGGACTCGCAGATTGTCGAGGAGGAGAAAGACCTTCTTGTTCGCGGCCTTGAGCAGTCGCTGGAAAAATTGGAGCAATGGTTGTGCATTCATGGTGCCACGGTAAATCATAAAACGCACGTTGCCCTGGTTGGTCACCGTCGAGATCATATTCCTCGAGGCCCGTTTCGCGGACAGCCGAATCACCGGGGTTTGCCCTCTGGGCGCATAGCTGCGGCCATGTTTGGCTGTCATTGTGCATGCCCGTTTCATCGCCCCAATGAATCTCAGCCTGTTCCTGCTTGGCTCGGGCGGCAATGACGGGATACATGCTATTTAATTGCCAGGTTAATATTTTCACGACCAGATCCAAAAACACCGGGCCCCACCTTCTCGTTCACCACGATATCGGACACATCTTCTTTGGAGTGAATACGAGTATATTAGATAAAGCAGCCGGGGATATCTGGACTCTTATGGGCACGGATATGACATTTAGGGAGTATGCGGCGTACGTGAATACTCCTGAGGGAAAAAAGCTTGTTAAAGAAATTGGCCCGTGGCTCATCATTAAGAGCCTCATTTATTTCCCGCCGCTTATATATAAAACTTTCATCCGCTCACGACGAATGAAAAAGAAATGGGAATCGCAAGGATACGAAAAGCACATGAATACTCCACTTGGTGAAGTATGGCGTATCTACAATCTAAAAATATTGGAATGCTGAGATACCATTTTCGACTACTGGGAGTAATTAGTCAGTAATTAGTGTCAGGCATAGGTATTGACTCCCTCAGGCAAAAAAACTGTGACTATGAGTGATGCTGGAAAAATATTCTGAAGCTCTTGGCTTCCCAAGCGCGGAGAAGTCTTGGGGGAAAATTTGGTCAGTAAGTATCCTGTATAGGAAATGGGGCCACTGAAGCCTGGCCCCATTTCCTTGTCTCCTTTAGGAACTACTCCCTTCGTTTTTTTGTAATTCATCGTCAGGACCTTGGACCTTCACCCTATCTTCCTTTTTCTTCGTGGCCTTTCTATCGATATTCTTGGCCTGCTCTCTTTCAGTGTCCCTTTTGATGAGGGAGAATTGAACGCGCCGATTGATATTGGCACATGCCTCTGTATCTTCCTTGCACGTGAGGTCAAATTCTCCAAGGCTCACGACATGCATGCGACCTTTCTGAACGTCCAACGACGCTAAATATTCTTTCACCGCGTCGGCTCGCTTCTGGCCAACTCTCAGGTTGAATCCCGTAGAGCCTCGATGGTCAGTATGACCTTTGATAAGCACATCCCATTGGCCGGACTTCAAAATTTCGGCATAGGCGTGTAACCGTGATTGTGCGGCTTCCGGTAGTTTCCCAGCATTAAAGTCGAAGTGTATATCCGTGAATATGGGAAGGGATTTTGGGGTGTTGCCATCCGTGGCTGACAACTGTCGATTGAGAATAGTTTCTTGTGCGGTGGTGCCGATGAGCATGGGTTTTGGCGGGTTGGAATTCTCCTGCATGTCAGAAAAGCTCGCGATGGCAGGATTGAGTTTTCTGGCGTTTTTCCGAACCTGTTGAGACCGAGTGTTTTTCGTGTCGTCTGGTGTGACCAGTGGTGTGGTTACCAAGCGGGTCGGTTGAACCTTCGCAACCTTTGGCCCAGGGTCTTTGAGGATCTGATACGTGACAAAACAAATAGTGAGTACGGCAACGCCGGTTAGTCCTGCAAGAATGGTATCTGTACGGTTCATGGGTACGACCTCCTTTGTAGTTGAAGTGAAAATGAGGTGAGCTGGCGACGGATAACGAGTGTCCTCCTTTCTGTTTCTCAGGTGGCGGAATGTCGCCAGCTCATAAAACCAATAAAGCAATGGCCGTACCAAAATTTTTTTGTCGAAAAGTTTGTAATTTCAATTACTTAGATTGGATGAAGGGAAAAGGTCGATGAGGGACCTTTCCGGGACCAACGCGGGATCGGCTATCCCTGCGCGGGGATAAGGGAATGGCCTCCACCTTTGGGCACGGCTTCGACTGTGCCAAGGGGTTCATGTTCCTTTTTCGTTATCCCCGACATCCTTAATCGGGGATCCAGGTTTTCTTTGGCTTGGAATCGTTTTGGTAAGTTTAGGTGTTGTGGATTGTCGTTTGGATTAGGAATTATTATGCGGGTTTTCGCGCTCGCGCGACGAGGCACTTTTGTTTCGGCAAAAGGGAGAAAAACCATGTTTGCCTGTGCGCGGTCCCTTCGAGCCTGCTCAGAAGCAGGCCCTCCGGGATGCCTCTGCCTCCGTCCCGAATAAAATGGCTCAGCAACCGTGATTAAAATCAAGCGGTGAGAAGTGGACGGGATTCCACG
>CAYMQW010000363.1:0-2892 GCA_964392595.1 uncultured Nitrospiraceae bacterium | reverse complement strand
CGCGTCAAAAGGGCTGCGGCCTTGCTGGACGAACTTTTTTGAACATTCCCTCCCATTGATGCTACCCATCCTCTCATGGCCCTCTATTAGCCATTGGAGTGAAGTATTCAACAGCACCACTATGGATGGGTAGCCCACAGAACCATGGATTCGTGTCTGCCGTATTGTAAGCGGGATGGAGTAGGATTGAAATGGCCTTCAAACGTATTGAAGGAGATGAGGTAGCGCCAAAATATAAGTATTAAGACGTAGGTCTTTTACCCGACGATGACTCGACATATTTCATGCGCAGGGTATACAGCATGTCCTTCATGACCGCAGCCTCCTCCGATGTTAAATTCCCTTTGGTTTTCTCTTCGAGAATCGAGAGAATGTCCACAATCTCCTTTGCCTGCGGCAAGTTCACCGGAGTATTGGGCTGATCAGGGTTCAATTTTTCCCCCATGAGCATTAAGGCCGAAGTCCCCAAGGAAAAAATAAATGAGGAAAATGAGAGTGGAGGAGCGGCTTCGTGTGTGTGTTCCGAAGCCGTTTGGATATCTTGGGAAACATCAGGAGATGGCGAAGATACCGGAGAGGTTTGAGGTGATGAAGGGTCCTCGCGAAATTGCCCGCGCTTATCACGAATAACGAACCCTTGCTCTTCTTCCTCCTCAGCCACGGCAACACTCCTTGATTATTGGAAAATGGAAAATTATCATAATCCTCCAGGGCCCGCAAGCCGACTGCCATTGAAGAGCATCCCAAAACCAGTATAATGGCGCAGGTGGATAGGCTGAAGGGGAAGACTGAAGGCCGAAGGCTGAAGGAGCATGCGTCATGATTAAAAACTTTTGGGATTCCTTCAGCCTTCGATCTTCAGCCTCAATACCTAAATCCATGTTCCTCAAACCCCAAACGATCTCTCTATATTATGTCACAAGCTTTTGACGATCTTGTAGCCTTAGTGGCTCGCCTGAGAGCCCCGGATGGCTGCCCATGGGATAGAAAGCAAACGCATGACTCTCTCAAACCCTATCTCATCGAAGAATCCTATGAAGTGTTAGAGGCCTTAGATCGCAATGATCCACGTCAACTTCGTGAGGAGTTAGGCGATCTGCTTCTGCAAGTACTCCTCCATACTGAACTTGAAGCGGAACAAGACCATTTCACCATGCAAGAGGTCATCAGAACATTGACCGACAAACTGGTCAGACGACACCCTCATGTTTTTAATACGACCAAAAAACCCGAGCCTTCCTTGGACGCCGATCAAGTCATTAACCAGTGGGAAAAAATTAAACAGTCTGAGCGCTCAGAGCAGGGACAAGAAGAGTCCATTCTGGAAGGGGTTCCTGCATCCCTCCCCGCTCTTTTACGCGCTTACCAAGTGCAAAAACGTGCCTCTCGCGTGGGCTTTGATTGGAAGCAACCAGAACAAGTCGTGGAGAAACTTGATGAAGAGCTGCAAGAACTCCGAGAAGCCACCAGGCATCATCAATCGATGGAGAGCTCTTCTTCACGTGGGAAGGAAATTTTTTCTTCATGGGAAGCTATTGAACAGGAATTTGGTGACGTGCTCTTCACCATTGCAAATTTGGCAAGATTTTTGAAAATCAATCCCGAAGAGGCTTTACGAAAATCCTGCAATCGTTTTGTGACTCGATTTGCTATGATGGAACAACAAGCAGCGGAGGCGGGCAAGGGACTACAACAACTCACCACGGCAGAATGGGAAACATTTTGGGAAGTTGCAAAAAAGCATGAACGGAGTACCCACAACCTCCCATCAGCCTCTTCAGGACAGAGTGATCAGTCATGAGTGACTCCGAAAAACAAAACGGAAGACGTGTAGGCATCCACCCCATGATTGTGGTCTTCGGCGTGATTTTTGCTCTGTGGGCTTTCACCCAAGCCATCATTCCAAAATCAAAAAAAATTCAACCGCCGCAAAGCCATGAATCCCAATCCCTACAAACTGCCTCCATTCTGGAAGAGGCACGCACCACAGACGTCCCCACATTTAAAATGACGGCTGCCGTCCCAACGATGAATGCCATCAGCGTGCTTGTCCCTAAACAAGCCACAGACAGCCAAGTCGCCGCATTGGTGGCCTACCTACGTGATGCTCGCACCGATGGGACTCTCTCTGCCATCCTGACTCCCACAACCCCGAATAACCACCTTGGTCCATTTTCCATTGCGAACATCTTTATTTTTTCTGATCGCCACTATGCCGTCGAGGAAGCCATTCAGATTTTATCCATAGGTGCCCATGCCCCGGGGGATATTTATGGGAAGGAGATTCCCTATGAAGTGGCCATGGAACAAGTCCGTGGCCATTACATGGTGAACCTCAACAACAAAACCAAACCAGAACAAGGCACCCTCGGCTACGGCGAAGAGGCCACCGGGCTCTATTCGCGTCGGTATCTCCCCATCTTTTAGGGGCTTTGGCTAGAATTAACCCGGCAAATGCTGGAAGGAAAAACCGTGCCTATCCGGTTAGCGCCCAACCGTACTAGACGTAGTGGGTCGTGTTTTTTTTAAAGATATCAGACATGCTACCTATAGTGCCTTTGGATGATAACCGGATAAGCACGGGAAAAACTAGTGGGGGGTGATTTTGTTATCAGGATTTTTCTACGGCTAGAACGACTCTGGACCTGTTGAATAGTACGTAAGTTTTAATAATACCGTTAACACATGGCGTATCTTATAAAACACCAAAGCAGTAGGGGATGGGTGTGCGACATATTTATGGGTAACGGGTCATGCACAAGCCTCAAGTCTAAGGGGTCAAGTTGCTTCTAAGGGGTCAAGTTGCTTGCTTTACAAAATAGCCTTTCTAAGGGGTCTCTAAGGGGTCAAGTTGCTTGCTTTACAAAATAGCCTTTCTAAGGGGTCTCTAAG
>CAYMQW010000362.1:0-2912 GCA_964392595.1 uncultured Nitrospiraceae bacterium | reverse complement strand
GAACCGCTGGCTTGTCAGCCGTAGCCTTGGCGAAGGCTGGCGGCTTTTTTCAACATTCCCTTAACCAAAATAGAAGGGGACGGGGGAAAAACACAAGACAAACATGGCAATTGCCAACCATCCCACCCACATTCGACCCCGACCTAATTCTGTAGTCGGATCCCTGACCGGTGGATGCGAAATCCCCACTAACCCCGTCAGCCCCGCCCACAGCAACCACCCCGGCCAGCCCCAAATTCCCAACGCCACTAAAATGGGGAGAATGGCAAACGCTAGGGTTCGTTGCCGTTTACCAAACAGGGCAAAGGCCACATGGCCCCCATCAAGCTGGCCAACGGGAATCAAGTTTAACGCGGTCACAAAGAGCCCAAACCAGGCGGCAAACCCGACTGGGTGCAACACAATATCGTAGGTATCGGGAATGGGACCAAATATGATCCAAGCAAAAAACTGAAGAAGCAGGGGCTCTCCCAACTGCAGACCATACGACCCGAGCTTCGGAATAACGGTGGACATCGACAAACCAATAATGAGAGCGATGACTGCAACCACAAAGCCTGCGATCGGACCAGCCACGCCGATATCAAACAAAGCTCGGCGATTCATAATGGGCGACCGCATGCGAATAATGGCCCCAAAGGTTCCAATGAACTGGGGAGGCCCAGGGATGAACAGGGGAAACGAAGCCGGGACTCGATGAATCCGCGCGAGCCAAAAATGGCCGAATTCATGAGTGACCAAAATGCCCAACAACGTCGCAGCAAAGGGCCACCCCTGAAACAAGTGATCAGGGTATCGAACTAAAAAATCCCAAGCGCCCGTCACGGGTTTGGTATTCACCTGATAGGCTCCAGCCCAGAGTGTTGTAAAAACCGTGAGGAGAAAAAGGATGATCGGCAGGTATAGAACAGAAAAAAGGCTTGGTGCCTCAGGAACATGATGCTCCCATTCTGGCGACCATTCATTTTTTCCCGACGAATCGTCTTCTCTCGGATCGCGTTCTACCCGATCATCGGGTCGAGCAGGGGGAAGTTTGAAATCGTCCATAAAAGTAATGGGACTTAGCCGAGCAGGTTATGTTCCAAACGGATTATTCACAATCTCTTCCTTGACGGTCGTCGCGGGGCCATGACCGGGAAGTAACACCGTCTCGTTGGGAAGCTGCAGCACGCGCTCACGCACGGATTGTAAATGATCGGGATACAGTGAAAAGGGATTCGATCGCCCAATCGAACCGGCAAAAAGCGTATCACCAACAAAGCACAGGTCATGGCCGCCAATCGGCACGCGAAAACAAAAACCACCGGGAGTATGCCCGGGTGTGGCAAGACATGTGACGGTCAGGTTCCCCACAGGAATATTCTGCCCGTCATGAGGCTCCACCACACACCCCTGAGTTGGTTTCCATGGCAGCAAAGGAAAGTCGCCATTTCCCAGATACACAGGAACGGGCCATTCTTTCAGTATCCGATCTAACCCTCCGGCATGATCGGTATGCCCGTGTGTCAAACACACGCCAACCAGCTTGAGGCCTCGGTTGTTGATTTCCGATAGCATGGCTTCAGCATTGTAGGCCGTATCGATAAAGACCGCGTCCTTAGTTTTGGAATCAAACACCACATAGCCTTTGACTTCATAACCACCGATGTCTCCACGGACAGTCACGACCGCGGTCTCAACCCAAGCCGGCGAAGGAATAGGTTCCCATTGCTCTATGGCGACAGCGTGTAAGGCCGCAGTTTTCAAAGATAACGCCTTGGCACAAGACTCCACTTCGGTCACGGATGGCGCACGCGCACCTTTTTCAAGGTTTTCTAAATCTTTGAGGGACACGCTCGTGTGTTGAGTCACATGTTCGAGGGATTGCCCAAGTCCCAACCTGGCTTTTTTGACAATGTCGCAAAATTCGTCTTCAAGCGGCACGGCTTTTCCTTGTTACGCCTGTTGAATGATCAGCACCCAATGACCGGGAAAACAATCCGGCAAGTCCATCATAAAAGATCCTGCCACGCCTGCACCATAACCGGGTCAATATCGATCAAGACGACCGATTGTAAATTTTCAGGATTGAATTGTTGAATCTCTTGAATCATCTCACGCGCGGCTTCCTGAGGGGCGACTTTTCCAACACCAGTGCCTAACCCGGGAAGGGCCAGGGATTGAAAACCTTGTTCATCAGCCAAAGCTAACGCCGCCCGAGTGGCAGCCCCCACATTGCATGGAGGGATCCGCATGGCTGGTTCCGGCATGGTCGGGGCATGAATGATACCTCGGAATTTCGTTCGCCCACCGGAGGTGAGCACAGCCATTCCCACAGGAATGGGGGCCTGCTTTCGAGCCTCCTCTTCAACCTGAAACCCGGCAACGCGACGAATGATTCCCGCCACGCCCCCTCCCATGAGTCCGTGGCTATTCGCGGCATTCACAATCACCTGCGTATCGACATCCAAAAGACTCCCTTGCTCCACGGTGATCGTTAATGCTCTTGAGGCCTCACTCCCCATGAAACAACCACCTCGGCCAACCCGATAAAACCCACAAAAAAAGGCTCATGGTCCTCACCTTACCATGAGCCTTCAATTCTCGCTACTCTTCGCAGATTGCAAGTATGTTAGGAATACCCTCCTACTAAAAACCAGATAGAAACAGCCTGGTTCACCCGGTCAACCGCTTGGCGAGTGAAGAGAAATTCCACGAAAACGATCCGCTCGCTTCGACCGGTTCTAACCATCTCGTTTGAAAGGAAGGCGTCACCTCTTCCGGAGGCACAGCGGGACTCATGAGAAACCCTTGAATGGCATCACATTCGCGTTCACGCAAAAAGTCCAATTGGGCTTGCGTTTCGACCCCTTCTGCCGTGACTTTCATGTGCACCCCGTGTGCTAAAGCAATCATACCACTGGCAATGGCCG
>CAYMQW010000361.1:0-2914 GCA_964392595.1 uncultured Nitrospiraceae bacterium | reverse complement strand
GGCACAACAAGCATTTCACCGAGCCCAAGAAGCCGATGAATTAGGTGAATCGGCAGACCAAATCGCTGAGGACGAAGAAACCTTTTCCTCGGACGCAGGACCTGAAGCGAAACAGGCGTATGAACGACTTCAAAAGATTGGCGAGAAGCTACCCCACGCTCAAGGATTTCAAGAGTTTCTCATTTATATCACCTGGCAACAGGTGACCGAGGAAACCATCCCACGCCATTTCCAGAGAGGCCTGGAACTCTGCAATCAATTCCTCAAACAATTTGGAAAGTCGTTGGAAGGATCGGTGACAGCCAATCAAGTGCTTGATATTCAAGAATCGTTTCGGGGCGGCCTTGGCAAGCAGGAAGCACTCATGCCTGAATTTGATGAAGACGCCTTCGAAGGCGGAGACTGATTTTTCCCCGCCTTCTTTGTGCTCCCCCGATCCGTTACTTGATGCACCTTTTCTCAGTCATCACTCGCGCTAGGCTAAATATGAGGATGAATCTTTCTGAACACCCCAGATAAGCTGGTCATCCCCTGTCAAGAAAAATGCTGATTTCTCTGTAGGGTTCTTCACAAAATGGCAACCATCTCCTCGTAGATAGAACCAGTTGCAATCTTCGGTTCCATGGAGTAATTTAAACACTCCACTGGCCCTCTCGTTTGGAACACGCCTTCCACCGGCAGTTCCTGTCGGTATCTTTGCTGAAGCATCACCTTTCAATTTCGAGAGCAGATTACGCACAAAGAAATTGCCGTGCATGTCAATTTGCATTCACATGCACCACGGAGACTTACGACTATGCCAAATCAAACACGACGTAAAGACGTTCGGAACATTGCCATCATCGCCCATGTCGATCATGGAAAAACCACGCTTGTGGATGCCCTCTTGAAGCAAACCGGGGCCCATGTGTTTAAAGAGGGCGAAGCGGTCATCATGGATTCCAACCCTCTAGAAAAAGAACGCGGCATCACGATCTTTTCAAAAAACGCATCCATGCGATACAAAGACATTCTGATTAATCTCGTCGATACCCCCGGCCACGCGGACTTCGGCAGCGAAGTTGAACGCATTCTCCGATTGGTGGACGGCGTGCTTCTCTTGGTGGATGCCTTTGAAGGCCCAATGCCACAAACCAAGTTCGTCCTGAAAAAGTCGCTCGAACTTCACCTCAAACCCATTGTCGTGATCAACAAAATTGACCGACCCAATGCTCGACCACACGAGGTCGTCGACCAAACATTCGACTTGTTTTGCGAATTGAATGCCACCGACGAGCAACTAGACTTTCCGATTGTCTTTGCCTCGGGAAAAGAAGGTCGCACCACCCTGGATTTGGATGAACACAACCAAGATATGAAACCTCTTCTTGACACAATTATTCATCGCGTACTTCCGCCCGTGGCTGATCCGGACCAACCCTTTCAAATGCTAGTCACAATCCTCGAATATGATTCGTACATTGGCCGCATTGCTATCGGTCGCATTGTCCACGGAGCGATATGCGTGGGCGACTCTGTTGTATTAATCACGCGTGACGGCAAACATATCCGCAACAAAGTCACAAAAATTCTCGCCTACCAGGGTCTCGCACGAATAAACTGTGACTCAGCCAAAGCCGGCGATATTATTTCCTTAGCTGGCGTTCAAGACGTGCGAGTCGGTGAAACCTTGGCTTCTCCCAGCCACCCCGTAGCCTTGCCAACCGTCAATGTGGACGAGCCCACAATCTCGATGAACTTCTCTCATAACACCAGCCCATTGTCAGGAAAAGATGGAGGACGATTTCTCACCTCACGGCACATTCGAGAACGTCTAGCGCATGAGGCAATGATGAATGTTGGGATCAAGGTGGAAGAAGCTGATGGCGGTGAACGGTTTAAAGTATCCGGTCGTGGAGAATTGCACTTGGCCATCCTCATCGAAACCATGCGTCGTGAAGGCTTTGAGCTAGAAGTCTCGCCACCTAAGGTCATTTTCAAAGAAGTCGATGGCGATACGCTTGAGCCGATAGAAGAAGTCGTCATTGAAGTTGATTCGGGCTACCAAGGCGGAGTCATCGAAACCCTAGGGAATCGGCGAGCGGAAATGAAAGACATGCAAGTGAGCGCCGTGGGGACCATTCGCATGAAATTTCATATTGCCTCACGCGCGTTGCTGGGCTTTCGAAGTGAGTTACTCATGATGACACGCGGTACCGGCGTCATGTCCCAGATCTTCCTGGAATACCAACCCTTTAAAGGTGAAGTGCCACGACGACCGGAGGGTGTCCAAATATCTCAAGGCCCGGGTGGAGCGGTGCCCTATGCGCTTTGGGGCTTGCAAGATCGCGGAGAGATATTCATTCATCCCGGCGATCCCATGTATGAGGGCATGATCCTTGGCGTAAACAACAAAGGGCAAGATCTGGTAGTCAATGCCATTCGGGAAAAAAAGCTAACTAACATTCGGGCGGCAGGTTCCGATGAAGCCATCCATCTGACTCCCCCGCGCGAGATGACCTTAGAATTTGCCTTAGAATTTATTGAAGATGATGAACTCGTCGAAATCACCCCAAAACACCTCCGCCTTCGCAAACGCTACCTCACCGACAACGAACGCCGCCGACACCGGGGCGGGACCGCCAAGGGTTAAGACGTTCCACGACCATATCCCCACCTCACCCTTCCAACCAACTCCCAAAGTTGCACTTACAAATTGAATGCACCCCTTCCAATTTTTTACATAGAGTCGAACTCGAATAAAAGATCCCCGCAGCAAGCTGACGGGGTATTCAGACCTAAATTGAGCGATTCTTTCTTGAGGAAAGTTTGCGAATCCCTAGTTTCCCCGCTCTAGCGTAAGGTATACTCCTGTTGTCCACCCCTCCCTTCCTAACACCCAACAAGTGAGTGTGCCCCTGATGCCTGAGACCCA
>CAYMQW010000360.1:0-2914 GCA_964392595.1 uncultured Nitrospiraceae bacterium | reverse complement strand
TCAATCAAACCTGCAATTTCAAACCCGTGGTGCACTTATGGGTTGAATTCGCCGTATCCTTAGAAGACAAACCTACAAAAAATGGGTAGAGTGACCGCATTAGTTGACAATTGGAAAATAGCATGTACCCTTATAACAACTTATGATGTTAGCCCTTCCTTCCCAGCTTCGAGTTGTTGTTTCCTTCGTGAGTCTTCTCACCTTTTTGGCGTGCAGTGGGGGAAGCCTTTTTTGTCCCATGGCCTATGCTTCTGGGGAAGAGGTTCCCCATCATTCGGCTTCCCACAGCAACCCCCTGGAGGGCGACGCCGGATGCCCGGAGCTCTTTGTAACTTTTACGTCCTCCTTTGGGGATGTGAACCAACCCATACTCCCCTCCAGTGGCCTTGGAGTCACGGGTCAGCTCTGGGGTACTTCCGCTCTTGCTTCTATTCTCCCCGATAGGAGTCCTCCCTCCACCCATTACCCTCTTCTTTTTCTTCTCTTATCGACTCTCCGGAATTGAGTTCCTTCCCCTTTCCCTGCATCTAGATTGAAACACAAAAGAGATGGCCTTGGTTTCTTTGGAGAGGCGTATCTCATCCAGGGCATAATCGGGAGGGCACAATGAGAGTTTTCAAAATTCGTCCGCATTATAACTATTTTCCCTTTCTGGCCTCGAATTTCTTGGTAAAAAAAGAAGCGCAGTGTGAGACTGGAGCCCACAAGGAACGCATTCATGATAAGGAGTATCAAGGGACGTTCCGCTCCTTTAAGTCCGTGCTGGATGATTGTGGCCTGATCATCAGAAATTGGATGACTGGAATGGGACGGGTGACTGTCGTTGTATCTTTGCTGGGCGTGAGCCAATTCGGGTGTTCCAGTCAACCTTTTCCAGGAAACGACCGGAGTATTCCTTCCCTTTCACCTTTGGGAAAGGTGACCAGTTCCGCTCAGGGCTTTCAGGGACAGCCTATGCTCCCTGACATCTCCGTCACCGCGCCCAACCCTTCCATAAAACACAACGAAGGGAACATGGCTGGTCCACTCACTTTGGACACGTTAGAAACTCTTGCCCAGGGGAACAACCCCACCTTGATTCAAGCGAGAACCCAGATCGAAGGAGAACTGGCAAAAGCGCTGCAGGCGGGACTGTACCCCAATCCGCTTATTGGATATAGCGGAGAGCAGATCGGCGTGAATGGAACCGCCGGTGAATTCCATGGTGGATTCGTGCAACAGGAGATCGTGACGGCAGGAAAACTGCGGTTGAGCCGTGAGAAATATCTAGCGCGTGCGTCGGCGGCAGAATTCCAGGCACTGGCTCAAGAATATCGCGTGATCAACGAAGTGCGCATCCGCTATTACCAGATACTCGGAGCCCAGGAGCGATTAGGGATCCAACAGGAACTCCTCAAAAATGCAGAAGACGCTCTCGTGACCGTGGAGGAACAGGTAAACCTCGGGCAAGCCAATCGGGCCGATCTGCATCAGACTAAGGTGCTATTGGGCCAGCAGCAATTAAACGTGAACATAGCGGAAAACGCCCTTGAGATGGAATGGGAATGGTTGATGAGCGTCGTGGGAGTGCCCCAGCCACGCAAGCCTGTCCCTGGAACACTCGAAGGCCAGACCGACCCCATTCAATGGGACGCTGCCCTCCAACGTTTACTGGCCGAGAGTCCGGAACTGGGATTGGCGCGGGCCATCCTGAAAGCCGATGAAATCACCGTTGAACGGGAAAAAATCCAGCCCATTCCGAATCTCGTGCTTCAAGGGTCCGCAGGCCGCAATTACGAGACTCGGGAAACAGTCTATGGGCTCGGGGCCTTTATCGAGTTGCCCATTTTCGATCGAAACCAAGGCACGATCCGGCAGGCCCAAGCTGATTTGAGGCGGCAACAATTTGAGCTACGCCTCACGAAACTCCGGTTGCGTCGCTCTCTGGCAGAACAATTCAAACGGTATCGGACGGCCTTGCAACATGTTGACAACTATCGGGAGGTCCTTTTACCGGAATCGCAAGAGCGATATAGGCTCCGCCTGAAAAGCTATGGGGAAAACCGGCAGGCGTGGCCCGCCGTCCTCGAAGCCCAGCAAGATTTTTTCGGACGCCGATTGCTCTACATCGATCACCTGGTGGCTTGGCGCAGTACTCAGGTCGCCATTGATGGCCTGTTATTAGTTGATGGGCTTGTGCCTCCTGGAGGCGTGACTTTACCCGGCCACATTGATGCGGTGCCGAAGCCTCGGTAGAACATGATGCTGAATCATCAATCCCAGATTACGGTTTGAGATTTTTTTTGACAGGAGGGCATGCGATGAAATTTGGTCTAACACGACGACAAATATTGAATACCGGAATGGCGGTGGGACTTGGAACCTTGTTAGCAAAACTTGGATTTGCAGAGACCGCCACGAGCCAACCAATACAGAGGCTTAGCGAAGCGACCACGGAGTCAAAAAAAGAATTCTCCAACTATTCGCGATTTCGTCCGAGCTTTGGAGGGCCGCCAAGTTCTGACCAGTTCTTGGGAAAGTTGGTCCCCGGATTGCGGAAATCTGGGCTGGCGCCAGTACCCGTGGAATCCCCTGACCTGGGGAAAGTGCCCTGGAAAATGGTCAATGGCGTCAAGGAATTTATACTCCGCTGTACGCCGGTGAAGCGAGAATTCCTTCCTGGGAAATTTATGGATGTCTGGGGCTACAACGACACCATGCCCGGTCCGACCGTCGAGGCTTTCCAAGGAGACCGGGTCCGTTTTGTGGTTCACAATGAACTACCGGAGCCGACTTCCATACATTGGCATGGCCTGGAACTCCCCATTCAATACGATGGCGTGCCAGGGTTGACTCAGGATTTGATTCCGCCCGGAGGGACCTATGTGTACGAGTACGACCTCCACCAGACGGGAACATTTTTTTACCATTCACA
>CAYMQW010000359.1:0-2918 GCA_964392595.1 uncultured Nitrospiraceae bacterium | reverse complement strand
TCAAGGCCCGGGGGAGGAACGCCCCGGAATTGGCCATTGGCGATGGCGCGATGGGCTTCTGGGCGGCTGTGGAGGAAATCTATCCGATCACGCGCCAGCAGCGGTGTTGGGGGCACAAGACGAACAATGTGCTGCATGCGTTGCCGAAGAGTGGGCAGCCGAAAGCGAAACAGGCGTTGCAGGAGATCTGGCGGGCCGAGACGAAAACCGCCGCCACCCGCGCCTTCGATCTCTTTCGCAGAACCGATGAAGCCAAGTATCCGAAGGCCACGGCGTGCGTAGAGAAAGATCGCGAGGCGTTGCTGGCGTTCTATGCGTTTCCGGCTGCGCACTGGCAGAGCCTGCGCACAACGAATCCAATGGAATCAACCTTTGGCACGATTCGGCATCGAACGAAGCGGACGAAGGGCTGCCTCACGCGGGAGGGCCTGCTACCCATGCCGTGTAAGCTCAGCCGGTGTGCGGAGAAAACCTGGCGACGCCTCCGGGGATTCAAGGAGTTGAACAAAGTGATCAAGGGCATTCATTTTATGGATGGCATCGAGAAACCCAGGTGTGATCCGGTCGCCGCGTAATCACCAGATCAGACACCAGATTTGACAATAGCTCACCAGTAGGACAATCTGTGTCTAAGAAATAAACACCAGAGGTTCTGCATATACCCAAGCTTTGTCAATTGGGTAATAGATTGGCATCCTCCAATCACCTCCAGCCTCAAACACCGGTTACAAAAAGCCATCCCAATCCCATTTGACAGGCCACACACCCAATGCTACTTTCTAACCCAACATAGGAACGATCAAGATTAGATTTTTTTTCTTACCATGTTGTGGCTACCGGTTGTTAACACAATCCTGGCACAACGTCAGTTAGGGAAACAACACGACGGAGGGATATGGGAAAACCATCGAAAACTACGACGGCCAAGCGTAATCGGGAACGAGCTTTGCAGTTGAAACAGAAAGATAAGCTAGAACGAAAAGCTATTAAAAAAATCCAAAATGTAGACGACCGACCTCCAACCCTTGAAGGAGAAGATCCTGATTTGGCTGGCCTCCATGTCGGACCACAAGCTCCGCTTTTTGAATAGACCTAGGTTTCTCTCTTTCGATACATAGCCAATCGCCTATCCTGCCTTGGCCCTATCTTTCCGAATGCCCTAGGTCTTTTTCAGGAGCCACTTCATCACGGACAAGTTGTTTCAATTCCTTGACTTCCGGAAACCGACCTAGCCGTTCCCGCGACCAAATCGTTTTTTCTTGTACACGTACTTCAAACACCCCGCCAGTTCCAGGAATCAATGCCACTTCACCGAGCTCTCCCTCAAACGTCATCAACAACTCCTGCGCCATCCATGCCGCCCGCAACAGCCACCGACATTGCGTGCAATATTCGATTTCAACTCGGATACGGCCCCCCATAATTCACACCCATGAAAGTAGTTATAAAATTTCGAATTAGGTAAAAAATTAAATCTCCGATAGAACCAAACTGGAAACTTCCACTAATCCACCAGACATATCTAAGAACCCTTCTGACAATCACGGTGGACAGTTAAATGCTTGGAAGGCTTTATTGGTTTTTGGGGCGTATATCATTCCCCTCGACGTAGGCCAAGCCATTTTTGGATTCGCCATTGGTTTTTTCGAAGGAATAACCAAAACACACCTTGGAAATTCAATTCAGGTTCTTCGTATTGTAAGTATTGCTTTTGGTATTTCCCTTGCCACCGTTACAGCAATAACACTTTCTTTGTTCTTTGAAAAAGACCTATTTAGAGGGGAACAGGAAACAAAAATTGGATGGTCCTGGGGACCATGGGTTTACGCTTAGCTGGGGGGACATTACTCGCAGGAGGAGTAATGCTCATCTCAACTCTTCTCCCAATTGAACAAAACGTTAACCCGTCACACTTTGGATTATTATCAACAGAGGGAATTTCTCGAATCATCCGGATAATTTTGATGATTATTTGTGCGCCCATAGCTGAAGAACTATTGTTTCGAGGAAAAATGTTTTATGGGATATCTCGATCATGGGGACAAACTACCGGAATTATTCTTGTCACACGACTCTTTACCATACTCCATATAACAAAAAATGCAGCATATTGCCCCGCGTTCTTTGCGCTCATTTTTCTAGGGGCTTCAACTATTTATTTAAGAATCAGGTAAAAATTTCTTGGCCCATCAATTGCCCTTCACGCTTCATACAATCTAATAATTTCCATTTCAGTTCTTCTTACAGAGAACTAATATCTCCAACCTTAACCAACTATTTCAATACCGCCAGAAAGAAATTAACCTATAATTTTACCCTCCTTAACCGTAGTGCATTCATGATAACTGAAAGCGAGCTAAAGGTCATGGCGACGCTGGCCATGATGGGGGTCAGTAAAATGCCAAAGAATGGATAGAGAATACCTGCGGCGACAGGCACGCCAAGCATGTTATAGAAAAAGGCGAAGAACAGGTTCTGACGAATGTTGCCCATGGTGGCTCGACTGAGATTTCTGGCTCGAACGACACCACGGAGGTCGCCTTTGACTAGGGTGATGCCTGCGCTTTCGATGGCCACGTCGGTGCCCGTTCCCATGGCGATGCCGACATCGGCTTCGGCCAGAGCTGGCGCATCATTGATGCCATCGCCGGCCATGGCGACCACATGCCCTTTTTCTTGTAATTGCTTCACAATCTGATGCTTGTGTTCAGGCAGCACTTCCGCCTGAATGTGTTTCAACCCGAGTTGCTGCCCCACGGCTTCCGCAGTTTGCCGATTATCACCGGTCACCATCACGATTTTGAGACCCGCACGTGTAAGAGACTGAACGGCTTCAGCCGTGGTGGACTTAATCGGATCAACCACACCAATGACACCCGCCGACCGACCATCGACTGACACAAACACCACGGTTTGGC
>CAYMQW010000358.1:0-2919 GCA_964392595.1 uncultured Nitrospiraceae bacterium | reverse complement strand
ATATTGTTCAAGTTATTTTCTCGCAGGTCCTGAGTATTGTGATATAAAGGCCTTTGTGTATTTTCCTTTATGCCCCAAAAGGAGTCTTGCTGTGATACGAAGATTGTTGATTGTCGTGTTCATGTGGACCATTCTTTTTCTTCCGGTCGCCTATGGTGAAAATCCCAACAATTCAATTTCTGTGACGGCTACGGATTTTCATTTTACGCCCAAGACCTGGACCATAGCTTCGGGCCAGGCCATAGCCCTTTCTTTCACAAATAACGGAGTGCAAGAGCATGAATGGGTGTTACTCAAACAGGGAACTGAAGTGACTCTACCCTTTAATGATGATGACGAAGAAAAAGTCTTGTGGGAAATGGAAACCGGTCCTGGTGTAACCAAAGAAGAAATATTTTCTGCGCCACCTCAATCTGGCACCTACACTATTGTCTGTGGAACACCTCGACATATTGAACGGGGCATGACTGCGACTCTAATCGTCCAGTGATATGGGCACCTCTAAAAACCCGGCATTTTTTGTGAGGGCAAGGAAGCCGCGTGCGGAAAACCGGAGTGTATGGGCGAATACATGAGGATTTGAGCACACGGCTGACGCCGCCATCACGGAAAAGGACGGTTTTTAGAGGTGCCCATATGTTATTTGGTAAGGTGGGGAATGCCTGGGCATGGGGTTTGCTAGAGTAGAGTGTGAGGCGAATGGCATTGGATTGTTCCATTCATTAAAACCTCCTACACGTTGCTTTAATGACCTTTTTCTCACAGAGGAGAGCGTATGGAAATTTCTGGTTACTGGGAAAAAGATGCCCGGGTGATTTCTTTGTCAGGTTCAATTGACCCATCGGAATGGGTTGTCCTGACTGCGGCGTTTCTGGCTGCACAGATTGCCCAGCGTCGACATATTGTCTTGAACTTAAGCAAAATAGATTGTGCTGAGTCCTGGGTTATCGTGAAATTGTTTCTGTCATATCTTCAACTTCGGCAACAGGGCATTCGTTTGAGTCTTGTGAATCCCCAACCTTTCCTTCGTAAGAAATTAGAACCAACCAATATCCCTGCCTTTGTAGATTACTTCGCCAATGACCAAGAAGCCTTGAAGGCTGCATAATATTCATATCCAACGATTGGCTTCCAAGAGCGGGATCCTATTATTGGCAGGAACGCAGTGTCCTTTGGTTCTTGACGTTGATGATACAAACCCCAAGATGACAATCATGTGTCGTTTGATGGCCCACGTAGTCTTGACGAGTGATGTGGTGAAAATCAGAAATTGAAAGGAGTCTTTAATGTTCGATCGTTCTATTTCTCTTGGGTGGTGGGTTGTTTGGATTGGGCTGGTTCTGAGTGGGCAGGGTTTTGCTTTTGCGAGTGCGGAGACCCCTTCATCGGCTACGGTGAGGGCGGGTAAACAGGTGTTGTTTGAGTATACGCTTCGTTCAGACGACCAAATCGTGCTGGATACGAATGTCGGAGGTGAGCCTCTTTCCTATATCCATGGGCTTCAACAAATTATGCCTGGTTTAGAAAAGGGCCTGGAGGGGTTAAGGGTTGGGGAATCCAAAAAAATTGTCGTTCAGCCTGAAGAAGGATATGGGCTTGTTAATAAACATGCGTTCATGGAAGCCAAGAAGTCCAGCATCCCATCGGAATCGTTGATAGTGGGTGCCACCGTTGAAGGCCGAGATAGTACCGGTCGTCCAATATATCCACGCATCAAGGAAATTGGGGACACCGAAGTCATTCTTGATTACAACCATCCCTTAGCCGGAAAAGAACTGTACTTTGATGTGAAGGTGTTGGATATCAAAAAGCCGCAGGTTCCGCCACACGGGGAATAATGGCTTGTCCACTTCTCGTACAATTTAACAATCCCTCGTTTTGCGGACCATGGTTATTTTATTTCAATCACCATTGAATCCGGGCCGGTCAGGTGAACGACTCGTGTTTCGCGAAAGCCGGTTTCTTTCATCCAGCCGCAACAATCTGCTCCCGTGTAGTCAAATCCTCCAGGTAACTCAATTAGCATATTGAGGCTCATCAAGAGACCAAAGGTATTTTTCCGGCGATCATCATCGATAAGCGCTTCAACCTAGAAACGGCAGTTGGGCGCAAAAAAAGACGTGCAAGATATTGGTGTGCATGGTGAAATATAAAACGTCGTGGTCACCTCGGTGGTGATGAGACATTTTTGTATTTTGCCAGGTGCGCCAAGAGCTTGCGCGGACTTTTGTGATCCAACTGCCGTTTCTAGGTTCAAAGACAATCAACGCGCCGCCCTCTGGGAGAGCTTCATAGGCTTTGCCGAGCAACATCTTTTTTTGATCCAAATCCCGGTCATGAAGGATATGACCCATGGATAACACCTCGGCCTTTGGACGAGGGTCGCGAAAGAAGTCTCCGGGCATAAACTTGAACCGATCACTCAGCCCAAACGAGGCCACGTATTCTTCAAAGATTGGCCCGGTCTGGGGCAAGTCAAACCCTCCACTATTAAGATGAGAGTGCGCGTTCCCGACTTGTGCGATTAGTCCACCCTGGGCTGATCCAATATCCACATATGTTTGATAATCATTCCACGGAAACTTTTGGGCAATAGCCATGCTGGCGCCCATGCTGATGCCGGTCATGGATTGCAGGAAGCGCTGGATCGCTATAGAGCGTTTCAAAGAAGCTTACACCTTCTTTGGCTTCATTTTGTGGTTGTCCGGTTTTCAGGCCTTCTGTCAGCGATCCCCAGAACCGATACAGTCGTGCGTTGGCCATTTCTAAAAACCCGTCAATATATGATGGTTTTGCTTTATCCAGAAAAATCCCTGTATCCGGAGTATTGGAATACTTGCCTTCGTGCCGATCCAACATACCTAAGGACCCGCGAGAAAATAACTTGACCAATATCGCATCCAATCTTCGGGCCATCTT
>CAYMQW010000357.1:0-2929 GCA_964392595.1 uncultured Nitrospiraceae bacterium | reverse complement strand
TGCTGACAGAGAAGGCGGATATTTCCTTAGAACGAAAGTGAATGCCATTGACCCCAAAGGGGGGACGCACGGACGGAAATGTTTTTGGGTTTTTGATTCCTTTGCCGACTCGAAAGGGATTGAGCCATGCCGAGGAACCTATCCTTTGTGAAGCCGGAGGGCTCACCATGAACGGACAATTCACGAATTTCTCATACAGGGCACTATACTTTCATCAGCGCAGCTAATACATCCTTCCAGGTCAGTATGCCCTCTACATTTCCCTCTTCGTTGGTCACGGGCAGACAAGAAATATTGTTGGCCAGCAATGTCTCTGCTGCTATCTGAACCGTCACATCTTTCGGCACACTGATGGGCTTCCGGCTCATAATCTGATGAGCCCGCTTTTGTAGTGTCGCCAAATCGCGAGAGGTTTCTGAAAACGTGCCAACATACGGACTTATTGATTTTAATAAGTCTCGATCGGAAATCACCCCCATCAATCGTTGCCCACTGACCACCAATAAATGGTGAAACCGATGTTCTTCGAAAATTTCGCGAACTCGTTCGAGCGTTTCATCCATTTCCACAGTCACTATTTTTTGGCTCATGATGGTTTCGACTGTCATGGGCATACTCCTTTTCTGAATATTCACCCCTGGTGCGGCTCACGAAGTAAACGCTAACTGCCTACAGTAACCCAAACAGGGCTCCATCTCAATTTCATGTGGACGAATAAATTGTGAGATGATCAATTGTGAAAAATTCGTTATGATGGGCTGCGAAAGAAACGAATAACGCAATACTATACTTCCTCGAAAATTGTTCATGAGTTCCAATACACCAAACAAACTTCTTCTAACGATTCTCCTTGGAATCACGATTGGGATTCTTGTCGGAGGGTTCACACCAGAAATTGGTCGATCGATTCAATTCCTTGGCCAACTGTTTCTGCAGGCCCTGTTTGTCATGGTGGTGCCACTGGTCATCAGCTCGATGATCGTGGGCGTGAGTAGCCTGGGAGACGTCCGGAAACTCGGACCACTCGGAAGCCGCACCGTGTTCTTTTTCATGGCGACGACCGGAATCGCGGTGATGATCGGCTTAATCCTGGTACTCGCAATTCACCCAGGAACTCCTGGAACCGGAGCAGAAGCCAATGAGTTGTCTAGCATCTCCGAACGATTAGAAAATAAACCAGCCACCATCACCGACCTTCTTCAATCTATCCTCACCAGACTGGTTCCGAAAAACCTCTTCTCGGCCATGGCCAATACCGAGGTGTTGCCCCTGATTATCTTTTCTCTCGTATTTGGCGGAGTCCTCACGACGATTGGGGAACGCGGACAATTCGTGATTCGATTTTTCGAAGGCCTGAACGACGCGATTATGGCCATGGTCCATTTGCTGATGTGGACCGCGCCCGTGGGAATCGGCGCCCTGATTGCAGGTCGGCTCGGGAAAGCCGGTGGTTTTAGCGGCTTCTGGCCTCAACTCGTGTCATTGGGAGCCTATGCGGCCACCGTCATTATTGCCTTACTGATTCATGGCCTCGTAGTACTTCCACTCATCCTCCGGTTCTTTGGAAAGCAATCTGTTTTGCCCTATGCCAAAAACCTGAGCACGGCGCTCACAACGGCATTTTCCACCAGCTCCAGCTCGGCGACCCTCCCATTGACCATGGAAGCGGTGATTGATCAACACGGGATTTCTTCGCGAACGGCTCGTTTTGTGCTTCCCCTCGGTGCCACGATTAACATGAACGGCACCGCGCTGTACGAAGCCGTGGCCGCCGTGTATATCGCGCAATCCTATGGCATTGAGCTGAGTATCGCGCAAACAGTCATCATTGTTTTGACGGCCACCCTTGCAGCCATTGGCGCAGCGGGCATCCCGGAGGCCGGTCTCGTCACGATGGTGATCGTACTCAAGGCCGTGAACCTACCAATTGAGGGAATCGCCCTCATTCTTGTAATCGACTGGTTTCTCGACCGCTGCCGAACCACGGTCAATGTCTGGGGAGATGCAGTCGGGGCCGCAGTGATTGATGGGTTAGAGAAAAAAGAAGTGGCAACCAAGGATTAATTTACCAACCCTTACACACTTCCCTTCTCCGTCAGCTTACCCAGCCTGCTTGAACCAAAAATTCTGTAGAGGACTGCGTATGCGATTCTGAATTGACAATATCTTTTGAGCTATGGCCTACTCGATTGGTTGGTTGACTGATACGGAAAAAAGGAAGGACGGATGAAAACCCGATTCAAAGAATTCAATCCCAAAAAAATCAGTTTTCATCAGGACCCCGTGTTAATCCTCGAAGATTTTTGGTCCAAGGAGGAACGAGACACGTTCTTGGCCGCGATGGAACAGGCGGAATGGAAAAAGCGTTCGGAAATTCAAGCCACCCAGCTCGCCTTCCTAAATTGCGGGGATTGGCTTAAAGCCCAAATTGGTCCAAACAGAAGGCTCTACCTTGCTCGATCGAATCGAGCGTCCCTCTATCGCCAACTATATTGAGTCCTTTTCACATATCAAACAGCGCCACATGAGTTTCAATTACTATTCGTATGGCGTGGGGGATTGTCTCTCCACTCATAATGACACGGATGAGCAATACGCACGAGACGATCCAAACCCCGGCCAAGGCCCCAACCCGTATCGGCTCAACGTCGGATTGCGGTGGCAACCTACTTTCACCATGAATGGGTACCCGATTGGGGCGGCGAACTCATTGTATATGACAGTCGCAAAAAGAAGGACGGCCAGGTCCACCTGGAAGCTTCCTATTGCTTGGAACCCAAGCCCGGGTCGATCGTGTTTTTTGCCGTGCCTCGCTTTCACCGAGTCTGCCGCGTGGACCCCTTGGCGAATAACCATCGGCGAATGTCGATTGCCGGCTGGTTCATGACCGAACACTTTTCCTAATCGAGGCTTTTTCCCATCCAATTCG
>CAYMQW010000356.1:0-2932 GCA_964392595.1 uncultured Nitrospiraceae bacterium | reverse complement strand
GAAGCAGTCCCTCAGGTATTGCTTGGGGTTGAAGTCTCCCATAAACCTGATCTGTCGTCTCTTCCTGAATTACAACAGGCGATTCGCTCAGGTGAAGAAGCCTTGAATGGAACGGGCCGAGTGCTCGTTCGGTACTCGGGGACGGAACCGCTTGTCCGTGTGATGGTCGAGGGACAAAATGACGCTCAAATCCGTCTCGTGGCGGATAAGTTAGTTGGCGTGGTCAAAGCCACAATCGGCTAATTCAGTTTTTTTGAATTGATGTGCCTTCAGTTCTCCTGCCTTGTATTGTGTCCTTCCTTGTAGGACTCTGGTTCGGGTCCTATGTTCGTTATATTCCATTTTCCATTGTCTCCATTCTCGTTCTCTGTGCCATTGGTCTTACGTGGTGTGAGCGTCAAGGTCGGCTGGCATCGAAAAGAAGTCTCATTCTCTATGCCTGTCTGCTGTGTGGAGTTGGCTATTGGAATGTGGGCGAATGGCAAAATTCCGCAAGTGCCCTTCTTCAAAAAGCCGGCGAGCAAGAAGTGCTCCTGTTAGGGGTGATCGCCGATCCGGTTCAGCATGCGTCGGGACGAATGACCCTGCTGGTTGATGTCATGTCGATTGGGGAAGAAGCCAAAAAGCGTGTTGTTCAGGGGAAACTTCGATTGACATGGCGCAACCCCAACACAGCAGTGTATCGAGGAGATACCATAACAGTCAGGACCCGTCTGCGGGCGCCGTTTGGTACGCGCAATCCTGGAGGATTTGACTATGGCGCATATCTCCGGCAACGCGGGATAGAAGCGGTGGCCATGGTGAGGAGCCCTGATCACATTCAAATCAGTGCTCCAAGTCCATTGGCAATGGGAACATTTCTGTGGAATCGAATAGATCGGTGGCGAAACCAAGTCCGCCAGGCAGTATTATCGAGTCTCAAGGATCCGGCACGGGCTCTGTTTCTCGGGATGATCGTTGGCGAGCAAAGTTATATTGACCAGGAGGTCCGTGATGATTTTATGACAACAGGGACCGTCCACATTATTTCCATCTCCGGTTCTCATTTGGGGCTTCTGGCGTTTCTGTCTTTCATGACGGTTAGAGGTCTCACCCGTCGCATGCCCGCGCCATGGTTGGAACGGCTCTCTTGCCGGATCACTCCGAAACAACTCGCCGTCGTCATGACCATTCCTCTAGTCGTGTTTTATACCGTGTTGTCCGGCGCGCATGTAGCCACGGTTCGATCCTTGATGATGATCGTGCTGTATTTACTGGCGGTTTGGGTTGGACACGAACGACACATTCTCATTGCCTTAGGGGTATCAGCAGGCATCACGACCCTGTTTGATCCAATGGTCATCTATGACTTGTCGTTTCAATTGTCGTACCTGTCGGTATTGGCGATTGCCATGGCGCTACGCTGGACAGATCCTTCCGATGAGGAAGAGGAGCCAGAGGAGGAGAAGTCTGCCCCTTCATTGTGGGAGAAAATCAAGACATGGCTGAAACAATATTTCCTCATTTCCATTTCAGCGACGTTCGCCACGTTGCCGTTGGTGGCCTATTACTTTAACCAAGTAGCCTGGCTTGGGGTATTTGCTAATATGGCTGTTGTGCCATTTGTCGGCCTGTTCGTGGTGCCGTTAGGGTTATTTTCCTCGATCCTCGTTTTGGTGTTTGGTTTGGACAGTCTTCCCCTGGCATGGGTCAATCAATCCATCCTGGATAGCGTGAGCTCTCTCGTCGGATTCCTCGCCAACATGCCAGGCGCCGAGTGGCACGTGGCTTCCCCCGCACTGTTGGCGATTGTTGGTTTCTACGTGTGTCTCCTGTTTGCGCTCATGTGTCCCAAACCAGTTTTTCGGTGGACCAGTGTAGCCGTTATTATCGTGCTCGTTGTTTGGTGGGCGTGGTCCCCACGTCAGATCTTTGAAGGTGAGACCTTACGCGCGACGTTTCTTGATGTTGGACAAGGCGATTCGACTTTGCTCGAATTGCCTGATGGTCAAACGATACTTATTGACGGAGGCCCAGCCTACGAGCGGTGGGATATGGGGCGGATGGTCGTTGGCCCGTATTTGTGGGATCGAGGCATTCGAACGATTGATCACGTCATCGCCACCCATCCGCAACTCGATCATGTTGGGGGGTTGGCTTGGGTCATCAAGAATTTCAACATTCGTCACTTTTGGACCAATGGCGTTCAACGCGATGAACCCTTTTACCAACGATTGAATAGTGCAATGAGCGAGAATAATCTTAAGGAAGAGGTTGCCTGGGCCGGACTAGATCTTGTGAAGGGAAGCCCTTGCCGGGTGTATTCCCTGAACCCTCCCCAACCGGATGGTGGAATCTCCCAAGCTGCGCCTGAGAAAAAGAGTGGCGCTGAACTCAATAATCTTTCTGTTGTCTTGAGTGTCACCTGTGGGGTGCATTCGGTTCTGTTAACGGCGGACGCTGAAGTTGAAGCATTGGAGCGGATGGCTAATGATCCTTCGGTTCAAGCCGCAACACTGGTCAAGATCCCTCATCATGGCGCCAAGAGTTCATTCAGTGTGGATTGGTTCAATCGGTTAACGACACAGGTGGCTGTGGTCTCGGCTGGGCAGCGGAATCGTTATGGGCATCCTGCTCCTTCCGTTCTTCAGCACTACGACCAACAAGGCATTGAAGTGTATCGAACAGATCAAGATGGAGCGGTGGTGGTCAAACAACGTTTGGATTCGCCTGACATGACCATTCAAACAACTCAAGAACAATTTCTTTCCGTGGTCAGCGCAGAAGGGAGCGTCCTTCGGCAGGAAGCCAAAAATTTACACCGGTTGTGGGTGAAGTGGACAGGGGTTGATTGATTATGAAAGACAAACTGGCAGTCACTGTGATAAGAATTTCTTGCTAAGTAGGGCTTGCTGAAAAAAGCTTACCCCATTGATTGCAGTGGCCTTCTGCC
>CAYMQW010000355.1:0-2936 GCA_964392595.1 uncultured Nitrospiraceae bacterium | reverse complement strand
CAATCAAACCTGCAATTTCAAACCCGTGGTGCACTTATGGGTTGAATTCGCCTTAGATTTTATGACACAAAACCCCAAAAAAGCAGATCCTTAGCTTAACAGCTATGGGACGAAACCCCGCATTTTAATAGAATCGTTCCGCTAAAATAGATCAGCCGGAAGCGAAAAATTAATTCCCCGATACGGTTGCCTGATCCTCTTCAGCAACCGATTCCCCTTGATCTTTCTTTGAGAAAAATTCCCAGGCTTCGTCGGGGATGGGTAAGCGGCGCTCTTCTTCTACGGCCAATCGGTAATGGGTTTTGGCGCGGGCATAATCGCCGATGCGGTGATAGAAATCGCCAGCTTTGAGATGCGTGTCTACCTTCATCGGTTCTTCGGTTTCTGCTGCCTTAACTTTGCCCTGCCATTGACGATACTCCCATTTAGCATTACTCCAGAGTGTTTTAATCTCGGGGTTTTCAGGGAATTCCTCTCGGGCCTGTTCCGCTTGGGCGACGGCTTTGGTGAATTGATGCTGATCCAAGTAGAGACGAATCGAGAGCACGGCTTCGGGTAAGACGAGCCGGGATTCTGATTGTTTCTGCGCATAACTTTCCACACACCTGTGTGCCTTTTCAAACATCTGAAGATTCATAAACCCTTCGGCGATGTCTAACCAAGTCGGCGAACCATCAGGTTGCGGGAGGCGTGTTTCCAGCTCTCGCCATTGTTCGAGTTGCAGGGTGAATTCCTGGAGTTTTTCACCCAATGGCGGAGCCGTTCGAGACAGGCCACCGTAATAGCGGAGACCCCGTTCAATTTGGGTTTCATACTTGCCCTTGGGATCGGTGAGAGAATCAAGGGTCTCTGTGTCTTCGGCTAACTGCCGTTCAAGGTCGATGTTCATCCAATGTAAGAGTTCCCGTACTTTTGGATAGCGGGGAATAAGATTCGTCAGGCGTTCGACCTTTTTACCTAACTGTTGAAATTCCTCGTCCGCCAACGGTACACGTTGCCAGCGTTCTTTCATTGTCGTCAGTAATGCACAGACGTGATCGCTGGTCCGCTGTACCCGAAACACGTCACGCGACCGTTCCCGTACTTCCTGCAATAGAGGCGTCCAATCGATGCTCGATGATTGGCTACGCGTATCACCTAATTGATCAATGACTCTGCCGATGGGACTTTGACAAAATTCTTCCACTGCATCCCCGAGTAAATACAGCTCCGCGCCTTCAATGAGAAGCCCGCCTTCATTCGCGTGAATGACTGTGCCAGGAAACTGCCGAATCTTCTTTTCAAGGATGGATTTATAGTTCAAAAACGTAGGATTCGTTTTCACAGTCTTCCCAAATATATCCTGGACCGGGTGTCCATTGGCCACATTGGCGGCGTTATCGCTTTCGTTCAAATAGCCACCATTTTTCACGTGCATCCCCTCATCGGTATAACTGAGATCCTGACCTGCCAGTATAATCGTGGAACACCCCATCCATTGCGCGAGATTAAACCCCACGTGCACCTGGCACATGCACTCGGTATCGATGGCACCTTTGGGCGACCAGAACTCCTGGAGCCATTGATACACCGGGATAGCCGCATCCAACGTGAATTGGGGACCGGGAAAATGCCTCGGAATGTGCGGGGTTGCGGCAGGGTGAAACACCAATGCGACTTCAGGCGGGATTTCGAATCCCTGAAATTTTTTATAGGTTCCTTTTTGCGGATCGACACTCACCACGAAATCCGGCACGATCCCGCGAAGCAGCAGATAGCCAAGAGCGGAGTCTGCGGCAATGATCACGGACCGACCTTTGGCAGCTTTTAACTGATGCACGTTTTTCTCCAACGACGGGCCTGCGGCTACGAGTATGGCAGGCATGCCTTCAAATCGATTTTTTAATACTGCCACGCCTTGGGCCAGCATGATGTACGGAGCATTGTTCAGCACGCTGTCGATAAACATCGGCCCACGGCGAATCAAGGCATTTCGTGCCGCCTTCACAATGCTTGGGATTCTGTCCAATTCCTGCTCAGCGGTCTCGCCATATGCGTCCGGGGCTAATCGAAACGCCGGTTCATAGCTGATGACCCGTAACGTGCCATCGGTCTGCCCGACAAACTGCGTGCACCAGTGGCGAAGTTTCCCCTCTCTCCCCACGACCAGCTTCACTCGGGGTGAAGCGAGAATTTCTGTCAAATCGACTTCTCGCAAGGCCGTAAGGAAAATTGCCGGATCGGCCTCGTACACAATGAGGCGCGAATGCACATCTAACCGACGAACCACGGCCAGTGCAAAATACCCCAACTCCAACCCTAACGAGACAGTGACCCCCTGAAGCGAATCTGCCATTTGTTCAACTGTGCCCTCTACCACACTCAACGGATCTTGTGGATCATGCAGTTCAATGATCTCCCCGGTTGTACTGCGAACGACCAACCGCGGGGTGCCAGTCGAAGTTAAATCGACTTGAATGTGGTCGGTAGGAATCGTTTGGGTGGTCAGGTCCACCAGCTCTGGGTGATGCACCTTCAATGCGTCAACGTTCTTCTCATAGATGGTCATAAGCCTCAGAACCTTTCGTTAGGTATTTGGGAAGCGAGAGATCCAAACTCCCATATTACGTATTTGCAACTAACCCATTATTCAATGCTTGAACCTGAGCCTCCTTCACCGACAACACAATGGCAAAGAACTCATGCCAAAATACATTCAACAGTTGTGCCAAAGTGCACTTGGATCCCCAAACACTGTATTCGCCTGATTTTTCAACAGTTTTGTTGTCGCGCCCTTCCTATCCACAATCAATTTCTTCCGTATTCCTTTCTCTGCACTGGGCAATGGTTTCCCATCTGGGGTCCTGTTTGCTATACAAGATCCGAGGGGCATCTCACCAACCACGGCAAATTTGTTCTCCCTCTCAAGTTCTTGCCGGCCCACACGAATTCTGAGT
>CAYMQW010000354.1:0-2948 GCA_964392595.1 uncultured Nitrospiraceae bacterium | reverse complement strand
CTAATGGCGAAATGGAACGGAGAGCTGGAATATCTAATAAATTAACAATGCCGAATTATTCAACAATCCTTGGAATTTTTCTGAGGCTTCGCTCCATTTGAAATACTGTAGACTTGTCTTCCGCTTAGGTATATTCTTGTAGTAACTAGTGGCAGTTTCACACTGCGCATCAGGTCTCATGTTTCGATCTTCTATCGTGTGTCTTCCCTCACGCATGCTCACAGGTTTCAGGCTCATTGTTCGGCTCTCTATTGTATTCGCAACTCTTGCCTTCTTCGTTCTTCTGGCCGCATGCACCGAGCCTCCCACCGATGCTTTTCGATTCGGTTTGGCTAATGCCCCGACTAACCTCGACCCACGCTTTGCCACGGATGCTACGTCTGATCGAATAATTCGTCTCTTGTATGAACGGCTCGTGGATTTCAACAATGCCTTCGAACCCATTCCGGCATTGGCGGCGTGGGAGCAAGTTGCTCCCACGCACTTTCGTTTCCACCTCACCTCCAATCGAGCTTCTTTTCATGACGACACTCCTCTCACGGCACAAGACGTGAAGGCCACCTATGACTTTATTTTGGACGCCGAAAATGCCTCGCCTCATCGAGGTTCCTTGGCCATGATTGATCACATCACCGTTCAAGATTCATCGACTATTGATTTCCACCTGAATCGTCCCAACCCCTTGTTTCCGAGCTTTGTCGTCATTGGAATTCTCCCCGCACACTTAATCCAAGCCAAACACCCTTTCCATTCCCAACCCGTAGGAAGTGGTCCGTTTTCATTTGCGGCACGGCCGGATGCCACGCGTCTTGAACTCGTCCGACTGGAGGATCAGCAGCGGTTCGAATTTATCAAAGTGCAGGACCCTACCGTTCGCGCCCTGAAGCTTCTCGCTGGTGAAATCGACATGGTGCAAAATGATTTGCCTCCTGAACTTGTGGCCTATTTAGCCAAGGATCCCCGGCTTCACGTTCAACGCAGCCCAGGAACTAACTTTTCGTATTTGGGTTTTAGTTTCGAAGACACACACACCAAACAAGGACTCGTCCGTCAGGCCGTGGCCCATGCGATTGATCGAGAAAGGATCATTCAATACGTCATGGGCGGAGCCGCGCACCCTGCCCAATCCTTGTTACCCCCTGATCACTGGGCTGGGGCTCCCAATCTCAAGCGATACGAACACAATCCCGAAAAAGCCCGCTTGCTCTTGGCCCAAGCCGGATTTTCCCCAAGTGCCCCATTGAAATTGACTTACAAAACCTCCAGCGATCCGTTTCGAGTCCGGCTGGCCACCATTCTCCAACATCAATTGTCGCAAGTCGGAATCGAGGTGGATCTTCGCAGTTATGACTGGGGCACATTTTACGGAGATATCAAAGCCGGTCGGTTTCAAATGTACAGCCTGTCCTGGGTCGGGGTGAAAACGCCGGACATTTTTCACTACGTGTTTCATAGCGAATCCATCCCTCCGAACGGCGCGAATCGCGGACGCTTTCGGAGTAAGCAAGCCGACCTTCTCATCGACCAAGCGGGCAGCACACAAGACACGCAAGAAAAGAAAAACTTGTATCAGGAACTACAGGCTCATCTTGCCGAGGCCTTGCCCTATGTGCCGTTGTGGTATGAAGATCATGTCTTTATCGCTCGACAAGACATCAAAGGATTCACGATTGCGAAGGATGGAAACTACGATGGTTTGAAATACGTGTATCGCCGGTCAGGGGGTGTTCACAATTGACCTTGCAATAAGCCATTGGGAGAAATCCCAAGCACGAAATTCGAAATTCTAAATAAATTCCAATGATCAAAAAAGAAATTTTCAAAATTTTAACGGATGGTTTTGAATTTCTGCCATTAGAATTTGGAATTTGTTTGTGATTTCGTGTTTCGAATTTGGAGCTTTCCCTAAATCTGGCTCGTCTAATTGTTAACAGGCCTTAGCAGATCACGAATCAAAATCCGCTATGTACATCAAATTCCTTCTTCCACGTGTGCTTACGGCCCTTGGCGTGATTTTTGGTGTCGTGTGCATGGTCTTTCTGTTACTACACTTCGTCCCGGGGGACCCTGTCGAAGTCATGTTGGGTGAGTCCGCTCAACCGGCTGATAGAGAAGCCCTCCGACAAGCCTTGGGCTTACACCAACCGGTTCACATTCAACTGCTGGCGTATATCAAGGGACTAGCTCAATTCAATCTCGGAACATCGCTATATTCCGGGCGACCTATTTCCGAACTCATGTTGGAACGGCTTCCAGCTACAATTGAGCTTGGACTTGTGTCGCTACTTATCGCCCTGGTGGTGGCCCTACCTTTAGGAATCCTTGCTGCGGTCAAAAAAGGAACGGCCTGGGATTTCGGGGCCATGGGATTCGCACTGTTCGGCGTATCTATTCCAAATTTTTGGATGGGCCCAATGTTAATTTTAGTCGGTGCCTTGTGGCTCGGATGGTTTCCCGTGAGCGGACGGGAAGGGATCGAATCGATTGTCCTTCCGGCCATCACTTTGGGCACCGCCATGGCCGCTATTTTGTCGCGCATGATTCGAAGCACGCTCCTCGAAGTGTTGACCGAGGACTTTATTCGAACGGCTCGTAGCAAAGGACTCACGGAATGGGTGATCACGATCAGGCATGGTTTTCGCAATGCCTTACTCCCGGTCATCACGTTGCTGGGATTACAATTTGGCGCCCTCCTAAGCGGCGCTGTGATCACCGAAACCGTATTCTCCTGGCCGGGCATTGGCTCGCTCGTCGTGGAATCCATTCACCGCCGGGACTACCCCGTGGTCCAAGCCGCCGTGCTTTTGATTAGCGTTTCCTATGTCATGATCAATCTTTTCACGGATCTGGTGTATACCTGGGTTGATCCGCGTGTGAGAATTCAAAAATCATGATGGGAATGTTGAAAAAGGGCGTCAGCGGCGTTCTCGGCCCTTTGTCGTGCTCAC
>CAYMQW010000353.1:0-2960 GCA_964392595.1 uncultured Nitrospiraceae bacterium | reverse complement strand
CGATGCCTCGGGTGTTTCTCAATCGTTCCGCCCAAATCCAACCCAAATCTTGGCGCGATTTTGTCCAAGGTATTTTATCCCAGGTCCTTATGAATTCCGTTGATTCAATTCAGCGAGCACTTCCTTGGAAATATCTAAACTGGGCTCATAATAGCGAGTCGGAGTATTCGCGCCTTTTTCCATCACAAGGGCCAGGCCATGGCGCTGGGCCACATCTTCAACAGTCGCGTCAACGTTTTCACGAAATTCAGAAAACAATTGCCCCTGTTTGGCCTGAACTTCCTGATTCATATTCGCCACTTTTTGCTGATACTCTCCCATCCGCCGCCGGAATTGTTCTTCTCGTTGTTGACGAGCCGACTGGCTTAAGACACTCCCCTGCCGCAACAATTGACTTTCCATGTTTCTGAGTTCTTTCTGTTCCAACTCAAGCAATGTTTGACGATCTTTCATGAACGCATTGAGTGTCTCCGTCACCCGCTGCCCCAACTTCGATTTTTTGAGCAACCACTGCGTATCCACCACGCCAATGGCGATCGGTGATACAGATTTTTTTTCAGTGGCTGGAGAAGACGACATGCACCCACTGCCAAGCAACAGAAGGCCCAATACCAGGCACCCGGGACCGAGGTGGACACGTGTTCTCAGATCCTGTGAAATCCAATTAAATCCCTGCATAGCTGTATCCTCTAAAAGACATTTCCAACCGAAAATTCGAACACGGTTTCCTGTTCATTTGGTTGAGCATCTAAATTAAGTCCCCACGCCCCTCGCAAGGGGCCGAATGGAGAAACCCACCGAATTTCAATACCAGTCGCGGGTCTGAGATCAAGCGAAAGGTCATCTTCTTCCGCAAATCCTCTCCCGTAATCGAAAAATAACACGCCGTCGAGCTTCGCATCCTTCAATAGAGGGAAAATCAAATCCACATTGAGAATGACCTGCTTATTCCCCCCCTCTAACGTACCACTTGAGGTGACAGGACCCGCACGCCCGAATTTAAAACCACGAACGGAGTTGATACCTCCGACGAAAAAGAGTTCGGTCAAAGGAACCGGGTCCCCTCGATAGCCCTCGGCAAGCCCAAACCGGCCCCGAAAGGCCATCCGAAGGTCCCAAATTGGGAACGGTACATATTTGAGCCCATCAAGACTCACACGGTAGAAATTATTCGTCCCACCAAAGGCCTCGGTTCCAAAACCCAATCGAACCCCAGTACGTGATCCACTCCGTGGGCTTTGAAAATTATCCCTTGTATCACGAAACAAGCTGGCCCGAAACCCGGTCGTCGATTGATCGCCCACCTGCCTGAGGATAAATGTCGGAGCATTTGATGCCGGATTTGAAATTTTAATGGCTTCTCCAACAATCGTAAAGCTGCCAGCAATATATTCCGAAAAGGCTCGGCCCAATTGAATGGTCCCCCCCATCCGCTCTTCCCTATACGTAAGAAAATTAGTATTGGTACTGAAGCCGTCAACTTGAAATGAGGTAGAACCATCATATAAAGCAGGATTTCGAAAGGTCAGAACCCCCAATGTCCGCCGAACGCCGAGCTGTCCACGAACACGGGCTAAATATCCCAGTCCGAATAAATTCCCTTCCGAGACATTGGCAATCGCCGTAAATGAATCCAACGTACTAAACCCGCCACCGATACTAAACGATCCCGTGGGCTTTTCCTTGACCTTTACTTCCAAATCGACTTTATCCTCTTCGACCTGGGTGGGAAGAATTTCCACGGTTTCAAAAAAATTTAAATTATTGAGTCGTTGAAAACTCCGCTTGATCGCAACCGAGTTAATAGCCTCCTGCTCATCAACTCGAATTTCTCGACGAATGACATTGTCTCGTGTTTTATCATTTCCGGATATGTGAATCTCGCGAACACGAATCAGATGACCTTCCTTGATATTAAACGTAATTTTCGTCGTCAAGGTTTGAGGATTCGGGATCAAGGACGGGGTCACCTCGGCAAAGGAATATCCCTTTTCCCCATATTTATCCGTCACTCGTGTCACTTCCTGACGGATCGATGATCGTTGAAACACATCATTCGCACGAAGGAAGGATTCGCGTTCTAACTCTTCCGTCTCGAAGATCGTATTCCCCGTAAACACCACAGAACCAATAATATACGGTTGGCCCTCGATGATTCGAAAGGTGACGATAAACGACTCTTTGTCATCACTCAGATCGATGCGGGGAATGCCGACCTGGACATCTAAGTACCCTTTGTTCGAATAGAACTCTTTGATTCGTTCCACATCATTGGCCAATTCTTCCCGACGAAGAATGCCCGCATCCGTCATCCACGAAATCACCGGCACCCATTCCCGATTCGCCATGACCCCTAATAAATCACTCTTGCTCACCACTTTTATGCCCTCGAAAACAATGGTGCGAACCCTGGCGCGTGTGCCTTCCTGGATAAAAAAGGTAATCCGGTTCCGTGTATCATCAAGCGCCTGCACAATGGGAATGACTTTGGCATGGTGATACCCCTCTTTTTGATATTCTTCCCGAATTTTCTCAGCACTGGCTTTCACTTCCTTCTTATCCAAAAACACCTGACTGTGCAATGTCACCACTTCCTTCAACTTATCGTCAGACAGTTCTTCATTTCCATCAAACACAATGTCGACGGTAAACGGTTTTTCCTTCACAAGAAAAATCACCCGGACACCATTGGCAAGGGACTCCGTCCGTACCTGCACGTCATCAAAAAACCCCATATCGTAAATGCGCTGTATTTGCTGGCGAGCAATGATCGTCGTAATGTGATCCCCCGAATGCACGGTCACTCTGCCAAGAATGGCGGAATCTTCAATTCGTTGATTTCCCTCAATGCCAATGGACTGGATCTTCAAGCCTAACGTTTGCCCAAAGGCCATCTCGGCAGCCAAGCTCCATCCAGCGACAACTACACAGAGAAATGCGGTGACCCAAGGATAGATGTC
>CAYMQW010000352.1:0-2963 GCA_964392595.1 uncultured Nitrospiraceae bacterium | reverse complement strand
TGAAGGGATGTTAGTTCAGGCTCAAAGTAAACTCGGCAATGGCTCTTCCGTCCACTTTGACCATGGCAGCCTTCTTGATCTTCCCTATTCTGACGAGTTCTTTGATGGAATCATGTGTAACCAAGTCATTCACCACCTGGATGATCCCATACCCACAAATGACTTTCCCAACGTGAAAACCATGCTCTCTGCCTGCTACCGCGTCCTTCGTCCCCATGGTGTGCTGGTCCTGAATATGTGCAGCCGCCACCAGCTTCTTGATGGGTTCTGGTGGGCCGATCTCATTCCTCGAGTTGTCGATCAAATGGCAGCCCGCATACCATCCCTGGAACTCACAGGAAAGATGCTGGAGGCTGTCGGTTTTCAACTAGGCGGTCTCACTGTTCCCCTTCATGAGGTCCTTCAAGGACCTTCGTATTTCGATCCAAGAGGACCATTAAAGAAATCCTTTCGCGACGGGGATTCCACCTGGGCCTTATTGTCAGAACAAGAATTACAAACGACCTTGGAGCAAATACGAACACTGAATGAGGATGGGGGCATCACCCAATACCTAGACGAACGAGAGAAACGGCGAAAGCGCGTCGGACAGACAACCTTCATTTTTGCCAGAAAATAATATTGAAATGGGGAGGAAGTAACGATGACGACTCAAGCAACACATCCAGATCTACAAACACTGCGGCCCGACGAGGAAGCGAACCGATATTCCCGACAAAGCATATTGCGTTCTGAACGCATGTATGGGGAAGGCTTTCAAAGCCCTGGCGGAATTGAAGCCGTTGAGGGATTTTGCTCAAAGCTTCACATGCGGGAAGGGATGAAGATTCTCGACTTTGGCAGCGGCTTAGGTGGAGCCACCTTTTATTTTGCCGAACGGTACTCCGCTACAGTCCTTGGTTTGGATTTTTCTCAAAATATGATCAATATCAGTACGGAGCGGAAGGAAAGAAAAAAATTACCCAACGTCACTTTCCAGCAAGGGGATATCACAACTGCGATCCTTCCGGAAAATACTTTCGATTTAGCCTGGACTCGCGACTGTATTTTGTATGTCTCGGAAAAACACCCTGTGTGGAAAAATGTGTATTCATCCCTTAAACCCGGCGGCCAGCTCTTCATTACGGACTTCTGTAAAGGGAGCGGCTCCTTATCGGAATCGTTTATTACGTATTTGGATCGCTGCGGGTATTATCTTCAAGACTTAAAAAGTTATGGCCACACATTGGAAAAGGCTGGGTTTCATAACATTCAGATTGAAAACCATACGAAAGCGTTCATTGATTCGCTCCAGGACGAACTCAAGAATTTAAATAACGACCGTGATCAGTTCCTTCGAGAATTTTCCGAAAATGACTTTGACTATCTCGCAAACCGTTGGCTCAAGAAAATTCAACTTTGCGAGCAAGGCGACTTCCTGTGGGGACTCTTCATTGCGGAAAAGTAAGCGCGTGCACAGTCACCAGTGTAAATCAGGTTCTTAGAAAAGGTTCTTTCGGGGTTTGATGACCTTTGAGGTTGGGACTCGACAAAAACAATAATTGTTATCATTCTTCACAGAGGAGAAGAAAAAATAATGAGACAGGGCACTGCTTGTCCCAACCTGAATCATCGCCGTTCAAATGCCCCACTGCGCCACTGCATCATGTGTGGTGAAATGCTCAATCAAACCATTCCTGCTAGGCAGTGTACGGGCCCAGACCATGCCTCCAAGAGACGGCAAAGAGACCTCTATTGTTCAGAATGTGGGCTGCTACTCCGCGAAGGGGCCTAAGAAATATGGCTGGTAACCGGTCGGACCCGATTCAGAGTTTTTAGTTATACCCCCCTCGTCTAGCACCTTCCCTCTCTCGAAAAAACATCTCAAGAGTCAAAGTGAACAGCCCCTCTTACTCGCAAGTGTTGGCGGAGCGAGTCAGGTGAGATTGGCTAAATGAAATTGTCAATGAGGCTGGAGATGGGATTAATGCCAGAGACATCAAGAACGCGAGGCGGCTAGACTCTTTCCTGCCCGCAGGTAGGCCTCAACACCAGCAGCGGCTTTCCGACCTTCAGCAATAGCCCAGACAATCAGAGATGCCCCGCGCTTGGTATCACCCGCGGCAAAGATACCGTCTTTGCTGGTCATAAAGTTTTCGTCCACCGAAACGTTTCCTCGTGCATCATAGTTCACACCGAGGCTGTCGAGTAATCCATTTTTAACCGGCCCCGTAAAGCCCATGGCTAACAGCACCAAATCCGCGTCCATGTCAAATTCCGTGCCTTGGACGGGTGTAAATTTTCCTGCTTCAAACGAGACCTGATACCCGTGCAACTTGGTGACCTGGCTATTCTCGCCGGAGAACTTGGTGGTTGAGACACTCCATTGTCGATCGCAGCCTTCTTCGTGGGAATGCGAGGTGCGCAATTGCATAGGCCAGAGTGGCCAAGGCGTAGACTCCGCACGCAGGGGAGGCGGTTCTGGCAACAATTCGAATTGATGCACTTCGATGCACCCTTGACGGTGCGCAGTCCCAAGACAGTCTGATCCTGTATCTCCACCGCCAATAATAATGACCTTCTTCCCTTTGGCGGTAATTTGCTCCACAGAAAGGGAATCGCCCGCATTGGATACATTTTGCTGGGTGAGATACTCCATCGCAAAGTGGACGCCATTCAGTTCCCTGCCCGGTATTGGAAGGTCCCGCGGTTGTTCCGCCCCAAGGGCGAGACAGATCGCATCAAACTGGCGGGCCAGGTCCTCTTCCGTCACATCGAGGCCCACCTTCACACTGGTCTCGAATTGCACGCCTTCGGCTTTCATTTGATCAAGCCGTCGATCGATGACCCACTTTTCCATTTTAAAATCCGGGATGCCGTAACGCAGAAGCCCGCCGATCCGGTCAGCTTTTTCATACACCGTCACACCGTGTCCGGCTCGAGCCAGTTGCTGCGCAGCGGCCAACCCTGCCGGCCCTGATCCC
>CAYMQW010000351.1:0-2991 GCA_964392595.1 uncultured Nitrospiraceae bacterium | reverse complement strand
GATTGGATGCGAGATTGGTCAAGTTATTTTCTCGCGGGTCCTAAGGATGTGGGGAATGAGATGCACGAATGTCAATGTGGAATGAAGAGGATTGAAGCATGGCGCGTACTAAAAATCTGGATTTTCAACGTGACCCGTATTTGCGATTAATCCGTCCGCTGGTGCAGGCGTATTTGGGGTTTTGCCGGGTCGGGAGTCGGCATATCGAAAGTATGGGGCTGACGGGGCCGCAATTTGATGTGTTAGCAGAACTTGGTGGAATGGAAGGCCTGACGTGTGCGGAACTCGGAGAAGCGACGCTGATTACTAAGGGGACCCTCACCGGTGTGTTGGACCGTTTGGAAGGAAAAGAATTGCTGAAACGGCAAGGCGTCAAGGGTGATCGACGTGCCATTCACGTGCGATTGACGGCCAAAGGGGAAGAGTTGTTTTGCAAGGCGTTTCCAGCTCATGCCGAGTTTATGCGGCCCTTTATCCAGCAGGCGTTTACGACGAAAGATGTGGAAGCGTTACGAACTCAACTTTTTCGTCTACGGGATAGTTTTCAATCAGAACCATCGTCTCTGACGAAGAAAAAAGAAAGAGCACATCATGGAAAAACCCGCTGAAACCCGTTTCCCGCTTCACGACCCGCTTCAACAACGGTGGAGCCCCAGGGCCTTTGCCGATCGTCCTGTTGCTGACGAACATTTAACAATTCTGTTTGAAGCCGCGCGGTGGGCGTCGTCGTGTTTTAACGAACAACCTTGGCAGTTCATCGTCGCGACTAAGGCCACGCCGCAAGAATACGAACGCATGCTCTCCTGTCTTGTCGAAGGCAATCAGGAGTGGGCCAAGTTGGCGCCGGTTTTAATCTTAACAGTAGCCAAGTCTACATTCGATCATAATGGCAAAGCGAATCCTCATGCCTGGCACGACGTTGGGTTAGCAGTGGGCAATTTGGTCATTCAAGCCACCACGCTAGGCCTCAGCCTACATCAAATGGCTGGCATTCTTCCCGATCGCATACGAGAGGTGTACCGAGTGCCACAAGGGTTCGAACCCGTGGCGGGTTTGGCCTTGGGGTATGCAGGCGATCCCACCCTCCTTCCTGAAGAGTTGGGTCAACGGGAGCAAGCAAAACGTACGAGGAAGCCTCTGTCGGAGTTCGTGTTTAGCGGACAATGGGGTCAGCCAGCGTCGATTGTAAAGTAAATATGGTGATTAGAAAATGAATGCCAGGCATGGCTGATTTGTAGCTCTTTCAATTAACTGCCATTTTCTCTGCTGATGGCGGAAACACAAGAGAGTAAATCCGAAGCTCGAATATCGAAATTCGAAACAAGTAAGAATGACCAAATTGAGAAATTCGAATTTTGGATTTCGGATATGTTTCGAAATTTGAGATTCGGATTTCGAGTTTATAGAACTTTTTGGGAATGACTAAAATTATCATCTTATTAGGGACACACAAAGGGGCTTTTTTGCTTAAAAGCTCAGCGCGTCGTGATGCCTGGAAATTAGAGGGTCCGTTCCTCAAAGGGTATCCAGTCGAGTATGTTGTAGCGGATCAACGTCAAGGGACGAGGTTATATGCTTCCCACACCAACCCCTTTTATGGTCCCGCTCTATCGGTCAGCAAGGATCTCGGTCAAACCTGGGAATCAACTGAAACTAGTCCTCGTTTTGATGAGCAACGTGGCCACAAGGTCGAGCGAATTTGGATCATAGAACCTGGCCGCAAAGAAGAGGCCGGTGTGCTGTATGTGGGCGTAGATCCAGGTGCCTTATTTGTCAGTCAAGATCACGGCCAGCACTGGGAAGAAGTCCAAGGGCTAACGGATCATCCCACACGGAAACAATGGTTTCCCGGGGCTGGCGGGATGTGTTTGCATTCCATCGTATTGGATCACGGGAATGCCCAGCGAATGTGGGTCGCGATTTCCGCAGCTGGTGTGTTCTACACGGAAGATGGCGGACAATTCTGGACGCCACGGAATCAAGGGATTCGCGCCGAGTTTTTACCAAATCAATTTCCGGAGGTTGGACAATGCGCCCACAAAATTATGGGGCATCCAAGCCAACCCGATCATCTCTATCTTCAAAACCATGGTGGGGTGTATCGAACCGAGGATGGTGGGCAACAGTGGATGGCTATCGAAGACGGGTTGCCAGCCGTGTTTGGCTTTCCGGTGTTAGTACATCCCCACAAACCTGAAACGATCTTTGTTATTCCGTTAGTCAGTGCGGAAGAACGTTATGTACCTTGTGGCAAGTTAGGCGTCTACCGTTCCCAGGATGCGGGGAACACCTGGGAACGAACCGATCAAGGGTTGCCCCAAAAAGATTCCTGGCTCAACGTCTTTCGGCAATCCTTCACAGCGGATTCACTCAATTCCTGCGGCCTGTACTTTGGCACCAGCACCGGCCAAGTCTTCATGAGCCAAAACGATGGCGACTCCTGGACGCAAATTGCTGACTACCTACCCCCGATTCTAAGTGTGCGAACGTGTGTGGTTTAAACCATGGTCCGATCACCAAACATTCAAGTCAAAAGAATTTACACTGCTTCTCATGCCCAAGATGGCTTTCGCATTCTTGTCGATCGACTATGGCCTCGGGGAATAAAGAAAGAAGAATCGAAAATCGATCTCTGGCTCAAAGAAATCGCTCCCTCCGATTCTTTGCGGAAATGGTTCAATCACGATCCAGAGAAATGGAAAGAATTTAAACGCCGCTATTCAAAGGAATTAGATCAAAATCAGGATCTTATGGATCAATTGTCTCAGCACACGAGGAAAGGCAAAGTCACATTTCTTTTTTCTGCGAAGAATGAAACTTATAATAATGCGGTCGCACTGAGGGAATACCTCTTAGGCCCTGCGAGAAAATAACTTGACCAATCTCGCGCCAAGATTTGGGTCGGATTTGGACGGAACGATTGAGAAAAACTCGAAGCATAGCACAGCTATGGTGAGGGTTTTTCGATTGAGGCCCGTTCAAAGATGGCCC
>CAYMQW010000350.1:0-3017 GCA_964392595.1 uncultured Nitrospiraceae bacterium | reverse complement strand
GAAACTAGGGATTCACGAACTTTTTTCAAGAACGAATCGCTCAATTTAGGTACTAATAAATTTCATCCCTTGGAGGACGGGTATTTTCGTTGCAAAGTGCGCACGCAGCGTCGTTCGATCTTTCCTCTAGAAAATCTGATTGTATTTTACCCACGTCGACTTTTGGAAATTGTCTATGACCATGTCGCCTTACTGACGATGTTCTGGAAGCTGGGAAAGTTTCGAAATCGCGTCAAGCGTTCCCCTGATCGGCACACCTATACGGATCTTTCACTCACTCCTGTGACAGGTGAAGAGGCAGATGATCTTGATCTCCTTACAACCTTCGCTCCCCGATCTGCCAAAGTTCGTTCCAAATCCTCACGGACCACAGCCGTCTCATAAGCGACTTTCCCAATAATAGTCTCGTCGTCTCTCCCGTTTAACAATCCAAATTGATTGTATAGTGTTCAGACGTATAAAATTATTCTTTGCATAAAATCTGGAGTGTGTTTTAATTAGGGCTCGCACAATAAAAACTTCCCATGTTTGGGCGTCGATCCATCCTGTCTGGCGGCGTTGCTCGTTCTTTCCATACGGAGAGTATGTGCAGTTCTCGCGCCTTGCCAGACAGGCGCCTCAACACCCAAACAAGGGAAGTTATTGTTGCACGAGCCCTTATCTCATTGCGAGTCAAATTGCCTATGGCCCAATCATCACCACCAAAATTATCCAAGCGACGGATGCCTGCTCAGGCCAAACTGCGAAAGATTCGTCTGTTTGCGACTGATGTCGATGGTGTCCTGACAGATGGAGGGATGTACTATTCTGATTCCGGTCAACAGATGAAGCGGTTCAATGTCTGGGATGGCATGGGCTTAGCCCTCATGAGACAAGCTGGTCTCATTGTAGGAATTATCACTACGGAGAAAACAAAACTCGTCGCGCAGCGGGCGAAAAAGTTGCAAATCACCGAAGTGCATCAAGGTGTGTGGGATAAACTTGGGGTTCTGAAAGCGTTAGGGAAACGGTATGGCGTGACCCTTCAGGAAATGGCTTTTATCGGAGACGACATCAATGATTTCAAGGCGTTGCAGGCTGTGGGTTTTTCCGCGTCTCCGGCTGACGGGCGACCTGAAATCCGAAAATCCGTGCACTATGTCTGTAAAGCCAAGGGGGGAGAAGGTGCGGTCCGGGAACTCGTAGATATGATTCTCGCGGCTCAATCAAAGTGTGTGCTTCCTTGGTGAAGGTTTTTCCCGTAGGGTATCTTCAGATTTGGTGGGAAATATCCGAAAAAAGTACCAAGAAGCGGGAAATGGTAGGTATTGAGGGTAAACGAATACAACATCACCTCATTTTCTTTCCCTGAGGCGTTTTATGAAACAACCACATTTGTATGCCGTCATTCTTGCTGGAGGAAGTGGGACGCGATTTTGGCCCATGAGCCGAGAGCGGTTTCCTAAACAACTTCTTCAAATTATTGGTGAAGAGACCTTGATTCAGCAGACGGTTCGCCGTGTGTTGAAATCAGTGCCGGTTCATCACATCTGTATTGTGACTAACCATTTTCAAGCGGAATCCATCAAACTGCAATTATCAGAATGGAAAGATGACCTGGCGGACAATTTTGTCTTGGAGCCAGAAGGACGTAATACGGCGCCGGCCATTGGGTTGGCTGCGCTTCGATTAATCCGGCGTGATCCCGATGCGACCATGCTGGTGCTTCCCGCAGATCATGTCATTCATGGTGATGCCAAATTTAAAAACGCCATCTCATTAGGTTATCAATTAGCGCAAGAAGGAAGCCTGGTGACCTTTGGCATTCAACCGACGAAACCGGAAACCGGCTACGGATATATTCAACCGAATCGGCGGACTCGGCTTGGAACGCAGGGGAGCTTGTCAGGGTACAAGGTCGCACGGTTTGTGGAAAAACCCAATGTGAAAAAAGCGCAACAATATTTACGGTCCGGCAACTATTATTGGAACAGCGGCATATTTTTATGGCGAGCCTCCACGGTATTGGAAGAGTTCGCTCAGCACCAACCCGCGCTGCTTCGAGGATTACAGGCCATCGACAAGATGATGGAATCAGGCAAACTTGGGAATCTGTTTGCTTCGCGATATAAAAAACTGCCATCGGTCTCGATTGACTATGGAATCATGGAGCAGTCTTCCCATTCAGCCGTGGTGCCAGTCGATTTTTCTTGGTCGGATGTTGGCAGTTGGGGAAGCCTCGAAGAGGTGGTTCCTCGTGATAAGCGCGGCAATGTGAAAACCGGAAACGTCGTGGAATTGGATAGTGAAAACACCGTCTTCTTTACGGATAAACGGCTTATCGGAGCCATAGGGTTATCGGATATGGTGGTGGTGGATACGCCAGATGCCACATTAATCTGTCCCAAATCACGATCTCAGGATGTGAAAAAACTTGTCGAAGAACTCAAACGTCGTGGGGCTCCTGAGCATCTGGAACATTTGACCATTCATCGCCCCTGGGGATCGTATACCATTCTGGAAGAAGGCCCGGGGTATAAAGTCAAACGTATTAGTGTGTTGCCCGGAGGCCGGCTCTCGCTTCAACTGCATCACAAGCGAAGTGAACATTGGGTCGTCATTGCAGGGACTGCTCGTGTGACCTGTGGGGAAAAGGTCTCTGATATTGGTCCTGGAAAAAGCACAGCCATTCCCGTTGAAACAAAGCATCGTTTGGAAAATCCTGGGAAAGTCCCATTAGAAATTATTGAAGTGCAAAATGGGCCCTATCTCGGCGAAGACGATATCGTCCGTTATCAGGATGATTATGGTCGCACCAAAAAGCATTGAGTCGGGTAATCTGAGGAGAAAACATTCATGAGCATTTTTCGCGAGTATGACATTCGTGGAATTGTGGGCAAAGATCTGACCGTCGAGGTGGCCGAATCCATTGGGCGTGCCTACGCGACATTGGCCCTGGAACGGGGGTGCAAGACCGTCGCCGTTGGTCGTGATGGTCGTTTGACTTCCCCGGAATTGCGCGATCGCTTTATTGCAGG
>CAYMQW010000349.1:0-3019 GCA_964392595.1 uncultured Nitrospiraceae bacterium | reverse complement strand
AACTGCGATTGTCAGACCAACCATTTCAGGGAAAATAGTAGAACGACGCGACCAAGTTTTAATCAACTTATGGTCACGGGTGTCATTCATTTTTTCGACCTTCTTCATCAGATGGTCATCAACAAATGGCCCTTTCCGAATTGAACGAGGCATACAGAACTCCGCGCGGGACTATTTTTTCCGCCGTGAAATAATAAATCGAGAAGAAGCTTTTTTCTTTTTACGCGTCTTGAAACCCTTGGTTGGAAGACCCCATGGTGAAACTGGATGTGGATTCCCCTGACCAGATTTCCCTTCACCACCTCCATGAGGATGGTCAACAGGATTCATCACCACTCCACGGACATGTGGCATTTTCCCAAGCCAACGAGAACGCCCAGCCTTCCCAATAGTGACATTTCCATGATCCAAATTCCCCACTTGCCCAATAGTCGCCATGCAGGTCCCTAAAATCCGCCGCATCTCTCCAGATGTCAGTCGAACCTGAATATAATGACCTTCCCGTCCCATAACCTGTGCCGACGCGCCTGCACTTCGAGCCAATTGCCCACCCTTACCAGGTTTGAGTTCAATATTATGAATGGTCGTTCCCAAGGGCATGGCAGAAAGTGGAAGGGCATTCCCCGGTTGAATATCAGCGCCAATCCCTGCCTGAACCATTGCCCCAACTTCCAACCCAACCGGGCAAAGGATGTATCGCTTTTCTCCATCCACATAATGGAGCAACGCAATCCTCGCAGACCGATTTGGATCATATTCAATGCGAGCAACCTTAGCAGGCACGTGTAATTTATTCCGTTTAAAATCAATTTTCCGATACAGGCGCTTATGACCACCACCACGAAATCGGACCGTAATACGACCTTGGTTATTTCGCCCGCCAGTCTGAGTCTGTTTTTTAGTCAGGCTTTTCTCCGGACGTTCAGACGACAGCTTTTCACCAACAATGGCGGTCATGCTTCGCCGTCCTGGGGATGTAGGTTTATATGGTTTTACTGGCATTTTTTATCCATCTTTCTAAATGACAAAAGTCCTATCATCCATCGCCCCGTACAGTCACTATGCACTTTCATAGAGATCAAGCTTTTCGCCTTCTCGAAGCGTGATAATTGCTTTTTTCCAATCCGCACGTTTCCCCACAAATTGGCCTTGTCGCTTCTTCTTCCCCATCATATTCATGACATTCACCGTCTTTACCTTCACCTTCAAGGCAGATTCCACGGCATGTCGAACTTCAACCCGACTGGCATCCTTCCGTACAACAAAAGCTATCCGATTGGCCTGCTCCTGAAGACGCGTAATTTTCTCAGTTAAAAGAGGTTTAATGAGAATATCAAAAGGATTGCGCTTTTTTATGCCCATAACTCCTGAACCTTGTCCACTTGGTCTTTCAAAATAACAAGCGACTCATAACGAAGAACGTCATAAACCGTCAACTCACTAGGCCTAATAACTTTCACGTATTTCAAATTCCGCGCAGCTCGATTTAAGCCGACATTCCCTTCACCTACCACTAACAAGACCGAGCGACTCACACCAAACTTGGCTAATGCCGCAACAACATGCTTCGTCTTAGGTTCAGAAAGAGGCAATTCAGAAAGTATGGACAATTCACCCTCAGACTGCTTTGAAGTGAGCGCACTTTGCATTGCGCCTCGATACACTTTCTTGGGTATTGAAAAATCATATCCGCGGGGCCGAGGTCCAAAGACGGTTCCCCCGTGACGCCAAATGGGAGATCGTATCGATCCGGCACGGGCCCGGCCAGTATGCTTTTGCTTCCACGGCTTTTTACCGCTCCCATGTACCTCGCCACGCCCCTTAGTGCTGGCGGTCCCCTGACGAATTGAGGCACGCTGCATAACGACAGCCGTATGAACAAGAGACTCTTTTATTGTGGCCCCAAAAATGGAATCACTCAGATCAATTGATCCGACCGGTTTTTTCGCTGTATCCACTACATCAACAGTAGGCATAGACGTTACTTCTTCTGAGCCTTTTGGATAATGACATAACCGCCAGGAGGACCGGGAATGGCTCCCGAGATCAACAAGATGTTTTCCTCTGACCGCACTTCAATAACTTTCAAACCTTGCACGGTAACACGTTTGGCACCCATTTGGCCGGGAAGCTTTTTCCCTTTCCAGACCCTTGAAGGATACGAACTAGCCCCCATAGATCCTGGTTCCCTATGAAACATGGACCCATGGGATGCAGGTCCACCAGCAAAATTGTGTCGCTTCATAACTCCCTGAAAACCCTTGCCCTTCGACACCCCTTGCACTTGGACTATTTCACCTTTTTCAAACAGCTCAACGGATATGGTATCACCAACTTGATGCTCAGTTGGTCCACGAAATTCTTTTAAAATTTTCCAAAATTTATTAGTACCGGCAGCCCGGAGATGCCCAATTTCCGCTTTGGATAATTTTCGTTCCTTCACCTCTCGATATCCTAATTGAATCGCCTGATATCCATCACGCTCCAAGGTCTTAATTGCCGTGACATCACAAGGCCCCGCCTCAACAACGGTCACGGGATATAAACGACGATCAGCATCATAGACCTGAGTCATCCCCAATTTTTTCCCTAACAAACTAGTACTCATCAAACAATTACCATACCCAAGCAAGACTCAAAGCCAAAAGGTGATTGCATTACAATTTAATCTCGACGTCCACTCCAGCAGCAAGACTCAATTTCATAAGCGCATCCATGGTATCCGGAGTTGGTTCAAGAATATCCAACAGCCGCTTATGGGTACGAATCTCAAATTGCTCCCTGGATTTTTTATCAGCATGGGTAGAACGCTGAACCGTGAACTTCTCGATTCGAGTGGGAAGAGGAACAGGACCCGCCACTCTTGCACCAGTCTGCTTGACAGTATCCACAATCTCCCTCGCCGACTGATCGAGAACCCGGTAATCAAAACCTTTTAACCGAATACGAATTCGTTGATCTACACTTACCACGCGCAAACCTCCCTATACCCTCATTACCCTAAGATTTCCGTGACCAC
>CAYMQW010000348.1:0-3052 GCA_964392595.1 uncultured Nitrospiraceae bacterium | reverse complement strand
TACCCCTCCTTACAAAGGAGGGGAATAAAAACCGCCAGAATTCACCCACACGATTTGGAGAAGAGCCATTTTTTAATACTGCCTCGCAACGTTTAGCGCATGTGGAGTTACCGCAGCAACAATGTGGAAATTTTGGCTGAACGCAACAAGTCTGAGGTTTTACTGCCGAACAACAAGCTGCGAAGGGGGGAATGGCTGTATGCGCCCATGATGAGCATATCGATTCCCTGCTCTTGGACGGCCTTGGCAATGACGCTCTCTGCATCGCCGGGTATCAGGGATGCTGTGACTTCAAAGTCTGCAACCTCCAATGTGGTCTTGGCCCATTCTAGCTGTTTAGAGGCGTTCTGACTTTCTTTCCCTGACATTAACAGATACACAGGAAGACCTCGAAAGAGGGGGCTCTTCGCGACCATTTCCACGCCTCGTTGGGTCACGATGCCACCATCAAACGCGATCATTACTCGGTTCGGTTCTGTAAACTTATCGGTCACGGCGAGAATCGGTTTGTTTAGCGCGCGCACGACCCGTTCGACATTGCGCCCCAGGTCACGCTGAGTTGTTTCGGCTGATTCACCACGTCGGCCTAGCACAAACAGGCGCACGCCTTTTTCCTGCGCCACCAAGGTCTCGACCAACACCCCGTAGCGCTGACGGACATCGGGAGACTCGACCCCCGCTTCAATGGCTCGCTCACGCAAACGATTGAGAAAGAGACGGCCCCGTTCACGCACCACCTTGCTACGGGATTCATCCTCATTGGATAGTTCGTTCAACAGAACTTCTTCCGCGTCAATCCCGATAGTTCCGCTATGATCATTGCCGGTGGCAATCTCAGGATGCCGGTCGATGATGTGCAGGAATTCTAGTGGTGCCTCCATGCGGCGTGCCGCCCAGGTCGCATAGTCGGCGACATAATCCGCAAAATGCGATTGATCGACGCAAGCCAGCACGTTCTTTTCGGTATTCAAGGAATGCAGTCCTCTCAATGGCCCATCACCTGTTCAACCGCATCGGGTTTATCATGAACAGCAAAGCGATCGATCATGGTCGCGCTGGCTTCGTTCAGCCCGATCACGTCAACTTCTGTCCCTTCACGACGAAACTTGATGATGACTTTGTCTAATGCGCTGACTGCGGTCAGATCCCAAAAGTGGGCACGGCTGACATTGATCTGCACCTTTTCGATCACTTCCTTGAAATCGAAGGAATGGACAAACCGTTCAGCGGAGGCAAAGAAGACCTGCCCTGTCACGGTATAGATACGGAGCCGGCCTTTATCCGCTGACTTTCGCCCAACATGTAAGATCCGCCCGACGTTGTGGGCAAAGAAGAATCCAGACAACAGCACGCCAACGAGCACGCCTTTGGACAAATCATGAGTCGCCACCACCATGACCACCGTCGCGATCATTACCACGCTGGAGCTTTTCGGGTGTTCACGTAAATCGCGAATCGAGGACCATTTGAAGGTACCAATCGACACCATGATCATCACGGCCACCAAGACGGCCATCGGAATATGCACCACCCAATCACCGATATACACCACCATCAGCAGCAGGAATATACCGGCTGCCAATGTCGACAACCGCCCACGGCCACCGGACTTCACGTTAATCACGGACTGTCCGATCATGGCGCATCCCGCCATCCCGCCGATAAAACCAGAAAAGACATTGGCGATTCCCTGCCCCATACATTCACGGTTTTTGTTACTCGATGAATCCGTGAGGTCATCGACAATTGATGCCGTCATCATGGACTCTAACAGGCCGACTACTGCCAACGTCGCTGATACGGGCAAAATGATCTGTAGGGTTTCCCAGGTCAGCGGCACATCAGGCAGGAGGAATATTGGAAGACTGTCTGGAAGTGGCCCCAAGTCACCTACCGTGCGGATATCCAATCCCATCCCCATGGACACCGCCGTCAATCCCACGATAGCCACGAGCGGAGACGGCACGCTCTTCGTAATATAGGGAAAGAGGTAAATAATACCCAAGCCAGCCACCACCATCACATACACCTGCCAAGTCATCCCGATCAGTTCTGGGAGTTGCGCCATGAAAATCAGAATGGCCAGTGCATTGACGAAACCGGTGATAACAGAGTGCGACACAAACCGCATCAGAGAACCCAGCCGAAACCAGCCTGCGAAAATTTGCAGCACCCCAGTCAAGACTGTGGCGGCCAGCAAATATTGCAACCCGTAATCTTTGACCAGTGTGACCATTAGGAGGGCCATCGCACCTGTGGCGGCTGAAATCATGCCTGGCCGACCACCAGCAAAAGCAATGACCGTGGCCATACAAAACGATGCGTAGAGCCCCACCTTGGGGTCAAGCCCGGCGATGCTGGAAAACGCAATGGCTTCAGGGATCAATGCCAATGCGACGACAAGGCCCGCGAGCAAATCGTTTCGGACATTCATCAGCCCGCGAATTTTATCGACCATCTCATTTACCATCGTATGAACCTTCTTCAAAATCACGCAATTACCTCTTCATGTTGAACTATTGATAGACGTCAAGAAACACGTTTAGAGGTCAGCCTAAGCCGACGACCAATTCGGTCACATGACAAAACTCCCGGATACTTGCTGGATTATTCCTGAATTCAGGAGGCCACAAGGAGGGTGTGAACAAAAAAAATCGCGTAAGAACCGGTTTCTCACTCTCGGGGCCTGCACCCCCAGAAGGAAGAGGTCTTACACGATGATTTGCAAGATAACACAGGATCTGCACTCGGGCAAGAGGATATTTCCGAAGTCACAAGAAACAATGAATAAAGATTTCCAAGTCTCCAACCGTGGCGAAAATATTTGCGTTTGCATACGTCATGTTTGGAAGGTCACAAAAAATGGTCGACTTTCACGAGTCATAGACGTACATTCCTCCCATATGACATATGCCGAGGAGAACGAACCATGATGAGGAATATCCAACAGGATGTGAATATCACTATGGGTTTGAACTCTGTAGAGAAACCTTACACGCCACGTGGATATTTCGTGCAGGTGATCTTCGCCTTAGGACCCGCGAGAAAATAA